>JACCUS010000154.1 GCA_013811715.1 Nocardioidaceae bacterium | reverse complement strand
TGCGCGCCAGCTGCGCCACCGTCAGGGCGTCGCCGGCCTGGCGCTGGATGAGCGCCAGCGTCTGCAGCACCGAGTCGTGCAGGTGCGCTGCCACGTCTGCCCGCTCCTGGCTGCGCATGCGCTCGCCACGCTCGAGCCGCAGATCCCGGGTCAGCCTGAGCAGCCACGGCCCGATCACCAGGCCGACGCCGATGACGGCGAGCAAGACGGCGCCGACGGCGGCGCCCAGCGCATCCGCCACCCCTGCCTGGAACAGCGCCAGGCAGACCGCGCCGGTCAACAAGAAGGCACCCACCACCACCCGCAGCCATGCCTTCCACCCCGCACTGGTCGACAGCCACTCGGCGCGGTCGCCCTCGTCGGAATGCCACCACAGCAACGCCAACCCGGCCGCCGCGACCAACAGCGGCCAGAAGAGCCTCGGGCTGAGCCACAGACCTGCGTTCTGCAAGAACACGACGGCCCCGAGCCCCACCGCGGCCAGCGACACCGCCACGCCGAGGTCGGCAGTACGGCGGCCCGGCGCGCGCGTGCGAAACCCGCGACGCGTCGCCGACTCCAGCCCCGGCGCGCCAACCTCATCGGCTGGATTGCCGACAGGTAGCAGCACCCACAGGGCGGCGTACACCACGACCCCGAATCCACCCATCAGCGCCAAGACCACGAACCCAGCCCTGGCATGGAGCGGATCGAGCCCTAGGTGCGCGCCCACGCCAGACGCCACGCCGCCGAGGAGTCGGTCATCGGCAGCACGGTAGGCCCGGCGAGGCTCGCGCACGACCTGACTCATCTCTCCATGATCGTTGCACAGCAGCGATCCCACCATCGGCAGCCACCATGATCCAGACCCGGGTGGAGTGTCAGGGTGGCCGCGACCAAATGGGGGCGTTCCCCGATGGCGCAGCGCGGTCGAAGAGCCCAGGCTGAAGACATGACCGAGACTCCCCAGTCCCCGCCGGGCGCCGGGCCACGGGTCAACCGCGACGAGATGCGAGACATCTCCACGCTGCGCCGCCCCGCGGACCCGATGGTGGCGGGCGTCGCCGCAGGGCTCGCCCGGCACTTCGACATCGACCCGATCCTGGTGCGTGTCCTCTTCGCCGCGCTGACCCTCTTCGGTGGTGCTGGTGTTTTCTTGTACGTGGTCGGCTGGCTGACGATCCCGGCTGAAGACCGCACTCACTCCGCCGCCTCGGCGTGGCTGCGACGCGACCCCGAACGCGTCATGGTGGCCGGGTTGGCGATCGCGTCCGTGGTCGCGGTGATAACGATGATCGGCGCGATCGGGTTCAGCGCCCCGAATCCCGCTCCGGTGGTGATCGTCAGTCTGGCCGCGTTGATCGCAGTCGCCCTATTCTCCCGCCGTTCCAGCCGGTTGGACCAGACGCCACCGCCCGCCCCGGCCGCCGCGGATCGGCTCGGCCACGCGTCAGCACCTAGTCAGGGCACCGCCGCACCGGCCGGGGGCACTCCACTGGGAGGGCCTGCGGCACCGTCACCACCTCCGCCAGCGCCGCCTCGCGAGCGACACAGCGCCCGACTGTTCTGGGTGACGATGGCGGTGATCGCCATCGCGCTCGGCGCCATCTGGTTCCTGGACGAGACGGTGTACGACGAAGTGCCGCTGTCGGTATACCCGGGCGCGGCGCTGGGCATCGTGGCGACGGCGCTGATCGTCGGGGCCTGGTACGGCCGCTCCCGCTTGCTCATCGTGGTCGGCTTCGTCGCCTCACTGGCGACGATCGCGGCCGGCATCGTCGGACCCGGCCCGCACGGGGAGCGCACCTACATGCCGACGACCGCCGCAGAGGTGCAAGCCGAGTACCAGCATGGCGTAGGACGCATCACCGTCCACCTCCAGAATGTCGCCGACCTCGAAGGCCTCGATGGCCGCACCATCGACATCGAGGGGACCGTCGGCCAGATTCGCCTGATCGTCCCGACCTCCCTCGACGCCACCATCACCGCGGATGTCGTCGAGGCCGACATCGACGGTGCGCCGAGCGTGCAGGACCTTGGTGACGGCGACCAGCAGACCGTGGTGATCCCGACCGACGACGCCGACCCGGACGTCACGATCAACCTCGACCTGCGGTTCGGCGGGATCGAGGTGTACCGGTTCGACTGCCCCGGTTCGCCTGCATCGGAGGGACAGATCACCAACGAGTGGATCGGAGACGACCGTGAGCCAGCGGCATGCAACTGACGTTATCTCATTGGTGTTCGGCACCATCTTCGCCGGTTTCACGGTGGTGTGGCTGCTGGATCTCACCGGGGTCATCGAGCGTGACGACGCGTGGTTGGCCGGACCCGTCATCTTGGTTGTGGCAGGGACGATGGGGTTGTTGACGGCCCTCCGTCCCCGCCGCGACCAAGCTGGCGAAGAGCCCACCCAAACCCTTCTGGCTGAAGACACGCGCGACATACGTCCCTGACGTTCAGCCACAAGCGCAGAAGGTAATTGGTTGGCGGAGGCGCCTCGCGCTCTCTACCGTTGTGATGCCATGCGCCAGCTCCCCCTCCCCCATCC
>JACCUS010000125.1 GCA_013811715.1 Nocardioidaceae bacterium | reverse complement strand
CTCGAGGTGGAGGAGGACGACGCGGAGAACCTCCTCAAGGCGCTGGAGAAGGAGCTGCAGCGTCGCCGGTTCGGCTCGCCGGTCCGGCTCGAGGTGGAGGAGTCCATCGACGCCCACGTGCTCGAGCTGCTGGTCTCTGAGCTGGACGTCTCCGACAGCGAGGTTTTCCACCTGCCTGGACCGCTCGATCTGACAGGCCTGGAGGCCATCGTCAGACTCGACCGACCCGAGCTGAAGTACCCCGCGTTCGTGCCGCAGACCCACAGCCACCTGGCCGAGGTCGAGTCGGCGAGTCCGGTCGACATGTTCAGCGCGCTCAGTCGACGCGACGTGCTCCTGCACCACCCCTACGACTCCTTCGCCACCAGCGTGCAGCGGTTCATCGAGCAGGCCGCGGCCGACCCTCATGTGCTGGCGATCAAGCAGACCCTCTACCGCACCTCGGGCGACTCGCCGATCATCGACGCGTTGGTCGACGCCGCCGAGTCCGGCAAGCAGGTGCTCGTGCTCATAGAGATCAAGGCCCGCTTCGACGAGCACGCGAACATCCGGTGGGCGCGCAAGCTCGAGCAAGCCGGCTGTCATGTGGTGTACGGGCTGGTGGGGCTCAAGACCCACTGCAAGCTGGCCCTCGTCGTACGCGACGAAGGCATCGGCATCCGCCGCTACGCCCACGTCGGGACCGGCAACTACAACCCCAAGACGGCGCGGAGGTACGAAGACCTCGGACTGCTCACCGCCGACGAGGGAGTGGCCGCCGACATCGGCAACCTCTTCAACAACTTGTCCGGGTTCGCCCGCCAGCGGGAGTATCCCAACCTGTTGGTTGCGCCGGAGTCCGTGCGGGCCGGGCTGCTGGCGCGGATTCAGCGTGAGATCGAGCATCGACAGGCCGGACGAACCGCCCGCATCCGCATGAAGGCCAACTCACTCGTCGACGAGTCGACGATCGACGCGCTCTACCGCGCCTCCCAGGCCGGCGTGCAGGTGGATCTGTGCGTGCGCGGGATCTGTGCGCTCCGCCCGGGAGTGCCGGGCCTGTCGGACCACATCACGGTGCGCAGCGTCCTCGGGCGCTTCTTGGAGCACAGCCGCATCTTCTGGTTCGACAACGGCGGCGAGCCGCAGGCGTGGATCGGGTCGGCTGACCTGATGCACCGCAACCTCGACCGACGAGTTGAGGTGCTGGTGCGGATTCCGTCACCTGGCCATGTGGCCGAGCTCGGCCAGCTGCTCGACCTCGGCCTCGACGACGGGACCTCCTCGTGGTGGCTCGGGCCGGAGGGGGAGTGGGAGCGGCACGACCGCTCGGCTGACGGCGAGCCGTTGGTCGACCTGCAGGGAGCGTTGATCGCCAGGCACCGCAGGCGCCGCGACAACGCCGCCGCCGTACGCCGCTGACGTCTGACCAGCTGGTCGTGAGTAGTCCCACTTTCTCCGACGTTTGCGCGGCCTCAGCCGCCGTCGCACAACAACCACGGCAGGTCCCTCCCACCCACCATGGCGAAGATCCGGCGAGGATCGATGACCTCGAAGTCGAGGTGCAGACGCGACCCGTCGACCTCGGAGCCGGCCACCGAGATGATGCCGGAGAAGAGCTCTCGGGTCACCAGCGACGATCCCTCTTCGACGAGTCGCGTCCGCAGCTCTTCGTCGGCCGCCGCATCTTGCTCGGCGGAGTAGAACATGTCGGCTGCCATGGTGAGCTCGGCTGGCCCGCCGGCACTGGCCAGCACGCTGGTCTCGAAACGGTGCAGCTGAGCTGGATCGACAGGCAGGTCGTGTTGGATCTGGGCGATCTGCTCAGGCGTGGCCTGCGACTCGAGCAGGCTGGCCGGATCGATGCAGCTGCTGTCGCCCGTCGTGATGTAGGCGGAGTTGGCGTCGTCCAGTGTGTCCTCGACACCGGCGAAAGCCTCGGTGTCGGTCCACGAGTCGCCCAGGAGGACCTCCTGAGCCGTGCCCTCACCCGGGTTGACGATCAACAAGTGGCTGCCGGGCGCGACCACGACGTTGAACCATGGCGGGGAGCTCATCGGGTCGGGCATCCCCGCCCAGTGCTCTCCCGG
>JACCUS010000109.1 GCA_013811715.1 Nocardioidaceae bacterium | reverse complement strand
GTGGGGTACGTCGCCCAGCAGCCGCCGCTGGACTGGACTCAGCTGGTCGCCGCCGGGGGCGTCACTGCGGCGGCGGCCGGAACCGCTTATGCGCAACGGATACTCAGCACGCCGGCTCGCCGGCTCAGGCGCCGTACCCTCGGCATACGCGGCACCACGACCGACCGCGACGGCACCCCGTCGCCGTTGGACCGTGCCTGGCTGCTCGCGCCGCTCGAAGGCGCCCTGCGCGCCCTGTCGTGGGCCATCCCACTCCTTGCGATCGCGGTACTGCTGACGCGCTGAGGCGCCCCGACCTACCGTGCTCCCGCCCCCGCGCGAGCCGCGCCTCCCACCCCCGCGATTCATCTGGCCCTCGCACCGCGCGATTCGTCTGGTCCTCGCACCGCGCGATTCGTCTGGGCAGTCCCGGAGCAGATCGACCCTCGAATCCGCAGACGCATCTGGCCCACCTTGATTCGTCTGGGTCACCGCGGTGCGAAACAACCTCGATCTCGCAGACCAATGAGTCACCCGCTTCGCCGATGGTGGCGGCATTGCCGCCTCGCTCGCGTCTGGTGTGTCAGCGGTAGCGGCGGGCGACGTTCTCAGTCTTGGACTCCCCCGGCGACCAGGGCGCGATCCAGGGACCGGTGCCCTCCGACGGGTCGACGATGCCGTCCTCGAGCCAGGTGTAGCCGCCGGCGAGCAGCTGGCGCGCCAACCTCCGGTCGGCCTCGTCGGTGTTGCTCCACAAGCGGTCGAAGAGGTGCTCGACCCGGAGCCGGGCCTGGCAGCAGAACACGTCGGCGAGCTCGTACGCCGACCCCCCCTCGCCAGTGTCATCGCCGCGGAGCATCTCCGCGCGCGAGCACACTGCCGCCATCGCGAACAGCTCCGCCCCGATGTCGACGATCCGGCCGAGGAACGCCTGCCGGTACTCCAGCTTGGCCTGCCAGCGGCTCATGCCGTAGAAGGTCTGGCGGGCGAGCTTGCGGGAGGAGCGTTCGACGTAGCGAAGATGCTTGGCCAGCGGGCCGAACTCATCGTACGACCTGGGCACCGAGCCCTTGCCGGCGACGAGCTTGGGCAGCCACCTGGCGTAGAAGCCGCTGGCCTTGACCGCGGCCCTGGCCTTCGCCTGGAGGTCGGCGTCGGCGTCGGCAAGGTCGCCAGCCGCCTTAAGGTGAGCGTCGACCGCCTCCCGCGCGATCACCAGCCGCATGATCTCCGAGGACCCCTCGAATATGCGGTTGATCCGCAGGTCGCGCAGCACCTGCTCGGCGGGCACCGCCCGCTCGCCGCGGGCGGCCAGCGAGTCGGCGGTCTCATAGCCGCGGCCGCCGCGGATCTGGACGAGCTCGTCGGCGATCTGCCATGCCATCTCACTGGACCACAGCTTCGCCAGCGCCGCCTCGATCCGGATGTCCTTGGTCCCGGCGTCGGCGAGCTCGGCGGACAGCTCAAGCACCGCCTCCAGCCCGAAGGTGGTGGCGGCCATGAACGACAGCTTTTTCGCCACCGCCTCGTGCTCTCCCACCGGCTTGCCCCACTGCACCCGCGCGGCCGACCACTCCCGGGCGATCTTGACGCACCACTTGCCGGCGGCGGCGCAGATCGCGGGGATCGACAACCGGCCGGTGTTCAAGGTGGTGAGCGCGATCTTGAGGCCTTCGCCCTCGCGGCCGAGCCGGTTCTGGATCGGGACCCTCACCTGGTGGAACCGGGAGACGCCGTTCTCCAGCCCCTTCAGGCCCATGAACGCGTTGCGGTTCTCCACCGTGACGCCAAGCGCGTCCGACTCGACGACGAACGCCGTGATGCCGCCGCGACCACCTTCGTGCTTGGGCACGGCCGCCATCACCACCACCAGCTCGGCGATCACCCCGTTGGTGGTCCACAACTTGACGCCGTCGAGGGTGTACGCCGTCCCGTCGTCGGTCGGCGTCGCGATCGTGGCCATCCGGGCAGGGTCGGAGCCGACGTCGGGCTCGGTCAGTAGGAAGGCCGTGATGGCCCCGGCCGCGCAGCGTGGCAAGAACGCCCGCTTCTGCTCCGCGGTGCCGAATCTGTGCACGGGTTCGGGCACACCGATGGACTGGTGAGCCGAGACGAGCGCCCCGATGCTGGGATGCACCGAACCGAGCAGGATCAATGCCTTGCCGTAGTACGACATCGGCAACCCCAGGCCGCCGTACTCCCGCGGGATCTTGATGCCGAAGACACCCAGCTCGGCGAAGCCGTTGAGGTACTCGTCGGGGATCCGGTCCTCGCGCTCGACACGCTGGCCATCGATGGTCTCGCAGTAGGCGCGCAGCTGGGACAGGAACTCCTCACCGCGGGCGGTGTCGTCCGGCTTCGCACGCGGGTGGGGATGGATCAGCGACAGGTCGAAGTCGCCGAGGTACAGCCCCTTGGCGAAGCTCGGTCGGGTCCACTCGGTCTCGCGGGCCGCCTCGGCCACCTCGCGCGCCTGCCGCTCGCTGACCTGCGTGCTGCCACCCGGGGCGTTGCCAACCGGGGCCGTGCCGTCCTGGGCCGTGCCGACCTGGCCGACGACGGCGCTGTCGACGGCCTGCTTGTCGGTGGTGTCGGTGCTCACGTCGGCCCCTTCTGCACGGTCTTCATCCCTTGTCAGCAACGTTACCCGCAGGTAAGCAACGGGAGTCCATCGGGCTGAACGCTCTGCTGGACAAGTGGCATGTTCGAGCGGTTCTGTTCCCAGACCCCACCTGACTCCCCCGGCGGCGTTCACCAAGACCGTGGTCGAGGACAATCACCGGCGACCGCGGATCTCGTCTATTTCGGCGCGAAGGGAGTCATCGGGTGGCACCTCCATCGACGGGGCGCCGAGAATCACCTCGGCGGCGTCATCGTGTCGGCTGACCACGAAGGGTGGGTAGACGACTTCATTGCGGGCGGTGAGCGACGTCATCACGTGTGGGCGCCCGCCGGGTAGCAGCCCCGACATCGGAGTCAGCCTCGCCTCCACGCCGTCGAGCTCGACGAGCAGCAGATGCGCCTGTGCGGCCCAGGCCCGGGTGTGCGCGCCGTCGAAGCCCTCGGGCACGTCCTCGCGAAGCTTGCCGCCCGCACCCGAGACGACGTACACCCGTCCGTCGACCTCGGACAGCTGGAAGTTGTGCTCGTGCCCGGCAAGCACCAGACGCACGCCGCCCCGGTCGAACAGCGGCTCGAGTCGCTCGAGCATCTCAGCGTCGTTCCCGTGCGTAGGCCCGGCGCAGTAGACGGGGTGGTGCGAGAACGGGATGCGCCAGCGCACGGCGTCGTCGGCGAAAATGGACTCGAGCCAGTGGTAGTGGTCGGGGTCTTGGAAGAAGCGGTTGACATGCTCGTCGGGGTCGGCCATGGACGTGTCGATGCAGACGAGCTCGACGTCGCGCCCGTAGCTCAGCCGATAGAAGAGCCCCGGCCCGACCGAGGCCCGGCCATCGTCGTCGCCAAACCGCTCACGCGTGTGGAAGTTGTCCTCCATCTGAGCCCGATCGTCACTGCCCTCGGTGTCGCTCGTGTCGTGGTTGCCGATCGCGGGGAACACCGGGACGCGGGAGATGACGTAGCGGTAGGGCTGGAAGAAGCTGGAGTACCAGTCGTCGTCCTCGCCGCCGCTCTCGTCACCCACCTGGCCCTGCTCGCCTCGGTAGATGTTGTCCCCGAGTGAGACGACGAAGCGGATCTCATGCTCAGTCACCAGCCTCGCCAGCACCTCGGCGATGCGCCGCTGCCGACGGCTCGACTCGGAGTCGGAGCAGATGCCGACACCGAAGTCGCCGAGAGCGGCGAACCGCAGGCTCGGCGAGGGACCGTCGGGCGCAGGCGCAGTCTTGAAGCGAAGGTCGTACTCCAGGCCCGCCGGTGCGAGGTCGTAGCCTCCCCGCTCCGCCGGAACCCAGTCCCAACGGCCACCGGCGGCCCACTCTTCACCATCGACGAGGATGCGGTAGCGGTAGTCGGTGTCGGGCTCCAAGCCGTGGACCCACACCCACGCGCGGTCACGGGTCACCGCGCTCGAGACCGTGTTGCCGTCAGCGTCTAGGACTTCCACTGTGCTGGCACCGAAGGGTTCGGCGCCGTGGCCGATGCAGGTACGACGTCCGGCCACCTCAGGCAGCTGCTCGTCGTCGACGATCGCCCACTGGTCTTGGTCAACGCCGCGCTGAAACCAGAAGGCGCCCCAGCCGATCAGCGCCCGGTCGTGAGAAACGTCCACGAGCTGGACGAACTGCTCCATGTGCGTCTCGGGTTGTGACATCGCGCGGCCTCCGGGCGCTCTTGGTCAGGGGGTGTCGTCGTCGAGTTCGGCGACTTCTCGGTAGTCGCCGGGCACGTCGACCGCGTCGGTGACCGGTCGGTAGCCGGGGTCGAGGCGGACGAGGTCCCATTCGTTGATCCAGGCGCGCACGTACTGGCGCATCCGTGTTGCGCCGAGTCGTTCGAGACCCGCGACGTCCGGCGGCGCCCAGTCGTAGGCGGCCCCGTGCAGCTGGCGCAGGATGGCGTAGGCGCGGTCGAGCTCTGCCTCATCGGGTGCGGCGAGGGCTAGCGTGTCCCGCTCGATGTGCCGCATCCCAACCTCCGCGAGCGCGGCCATCTCGGCGTACTCCACCGTCTGCTTGTCGCGCAGCCGGGCTGGGAGGGCGTCGCGGTCGTTCTTGCCGGAGAGGACTGCCGCCTCGAAGTCGTCTGTCATCGCCGCCACTGCGACGAGGGGTTCTCCTTCGTCATCGCCTTCCCCGTCAAGCCAGCGTGCCAGCTCGGCGTAGGCCCGGCCCCGTTGCAGCAGCGAGTAGCGGCCGATCAGCTCGACCTCGTCGAAGAGCACGACCCAGCCGGAGTGGCCGGCTGCGCGCAGCAGCCGAGGCAGGAACCGCAGTCGTTGACGGGCGAGGTCACGGAGCTTGACCGGGGTGAATGTGAACGTCTTCGCCTCACCGACGGCCTTGAGCTGGCGTCGCAAGTCAGGCATCGGCAGTGGGTCGCCGGCCCAGAACCTGGCGATGGTGTCGAGGAACTCCTCGTCGGCGCCGGGCGCGGCGCTGCCGAGGCGCTGATGCAGCAGGAGGGTCGCCTCGAAGCGTTCGTTCAGGTCCCGTCCGGGCCCCCGCAGCCATCGCAGCAGTTCGGCGTAACCCACGCTGTCGGTGTCCAACGCCCCAGCGGCATCGGCGACGGCATCGCGTACGCCGTCGGGAGCGACTGCGGACTCCACCGCAGCGCGCAGCAGCTTCGCGGGGTCATGCATGGGGGTTTCCTTGCTGATCACCACGGTGCTGACCACGAACCCGGCAGAGCTCGCGACGTGCCCCAGGTGGGTGAGAAGGTGACTCTTGCCGTCGCCGAAGCCGGCGCCGAGCAGCATCGAGGCGCGTCCGCGCCGACCCTGCCGCGGCTCAGCTGCGTCATCGAGCAGTCCGATGAACCGGTCCTCGATGTCACCTTGGCCTGAGCCGAGGGCGGTGACCGCGTCGGCGTTGGGTACTCCGCTCCGCAGGGCCTCGACCGCGCGCCGTCGGGCCAGCCGGTCGCCGTCCCATCGGTCTGCCGGGCTCACCGCACGGCCTCCAGCCGGACCTCGAGTCGGACCAGGGAGGCGAACGGGTTGGTACGGCGCCGATCCCGCACCTCGTCGGCGACCCTGAGCTGCAGAGCGGCGTAGGAGGGCAGTCCACGCTTCTCGTCGGTGACCAGCCCGGGCGGCACCACGGCCACGACCAGCATGCCGACCAGGTCGGCTGTGGCGTCGATGAGCTGGCGCAGCAGCTCGTAGGCGTCCAGCACGGCCGCCTTGCTGTAGTAGACACCGGTGCGCTCGGGCACCGGTGGGCGGCGCGCCTCGGCCAACCGCGTCAGGTCGAGCTGCAGGACCAGTCCGTGGTGGCCCGTTCGCAGCAAGAGGCGCCCTACCGAGGTGAGCATGGTCCTGGCGTTGTGCCGCCCGATCCGCGCGTAGATCATCGCGGCGCGCAGCTCACGCAGTCCGACACGTTCGCCGGTGAGCCAGTCCACGACGACACGGGACTCCGCGGGGTGGACGTCCCCGCTGCCCAGGTGTGCCTGTGCCAGCCGCAGCAGCGCCCTGCGCAGCTCGCGAGGCAGGCCAGTGTCGGCGAGGAGGGTCTGTTCAAGCCTGCGTCGCACGCTGCGGTAGAGCTCGCGTGGGTCGAGGTCGTGGTGGGCGGCCACCTCCGCCACGGCTAGCCGCCCTGGTGGGGCGGGTACGGCGATCTCGTCGTACGCGACGCTGACGACTGCCGCCGCGACCTCGCCCCAGTCGACGTGTCGAGCCACGGCGAAGAACACCTGGTCGATCATGTGCGCCTTCGTCGTCTCGGCGGACAGGCGCACCATCAGACAGCGCTGCTGCTCCGCCTCGGCAGACAGGGACTGCTCGAACCGATCCGCGACGTCGGCGTCCCCGGCCACCACGAGCTTCACCGAACCGCCGCCGGCCGGTAGGTAGGAGGCGAGGTACTCCTCCCCGAGGAAGGCCGCATAGGCGTCGGAGCGCATCACGCCGCCACCGAGCACCGCGGCCGCCGGCCCGATCTGGGCGGTCATGGGCGCTCCGTGAACGAGATGCCCCAGTACAGCTGTTGCTGCCCCGTCTGGGCCACGGTGGTCAGCGTGCCCGAGCCTCGGGTGCCCGAGCTCGCGTGCCAACGCAGCACTCGGCCGGATTTCGCTGTCGTGACTCCGCTGGAGTCCAGCAGGTACAGGTCACGGGCGAACTCCGGGCGGGTGTAGTCACGCTGCTGGCCGGGCAGCAGTGTCAACACCCCCCACACGTCCGCCAGTCGCACCACCGCTCCGTCACGCTGCTGCTCCCGGGCCCGCACGAGGTCGTAACCGGACGCCAAGCTCTCCAAGAACGGCTCGGGTTTGAACCGCGGTGGCCGTGCCTGCACGGCCGCGAGCAGGCCAGCCAACACCGATGGACGCAGCCGCTTCTCTCGGCGTCTGTCGATCTCGACGGCGGCCTCCCCCGGAAGCACCCTGATCAGGGACGGGTAGCACAGCAGCCTCCCGTCGGACTCGAACATCGCCACGTTGTGTGCCGCGGCCGCGGCGAGCAGTTCCTTGGCGTAGCCGCCGGACTCGAGGTGCTCCCCCTCGTCGAAGTCGTACGACGACGCGGTGCCCGCTGTGGCTCGGGCGGCCTCCCCAGCGAGACCGGCCGCCGCGCTCAGAGCTCGGCGCAGGTCACGCAGCTGTCCACGAGCGGCACCGGTCTTTGCCTTCTTCAGCTCCCGAGTCACCGCCGCGGTCGCCCTGAGCGCGTTGTCCACCTGCTCCTCCGTCGCCGCGAGTGCCGCCTCGAGCCCACCGTCAGCAGCCATCGCCATCCACCCTCCATCGCCTTGACGCTGTGCAGGAGGCTATCTGGACGCGGGGACGAGCGCGACTCGCCGCCGTC
>JACCUS010000107.1 GCA_013811715.1 Nocardioidaceae bacterium | reverse complement strand
GCGTGACCGCGACACCGACCAGCGTCTCGACGCGGCTGGTTGGCGGGTGGTGCGTGTCTGGGAGCACGAGGACATGGCCGCGGCCGCAGAACAGATCCGGGCCCTGCTCGTCGAGCCCGGCTGGTTGGTTCCGCCCTGGGGCCGGCCAACCGGTTGACCCGCCATTCTCCACTGCAATAGCGTGTCGAGATTCCCGCCGAATCGGAAGGTGGCCGAGAGCGGCTGCGTGCACGCCTTGACCTTTGCGATCTCGAGGAGAGCCGATGAGCACACCGGTTGACATCGAGATCACGGGTCCTCGCAGGGAACGGTTCGACGAGGTTCTCACGCCCGAGGCGCTGGAGTTCCTCGTCATGCTGCACCGCGCGTTCGACGGACGGCGTCTCGAGCTTCTCGAGGCAAGAACCCGTCGGTACGACGAGCTCGCCGCCGGCGGCACTCTTGACTTCCTCCCCGAGACCTCGGAGATCCGCGGCGACGACAGCTGGCGGGTGGCCGAGCCGGCACCGGGTCTCGTGGACCGTCGCGCCGAGATCACCGGGCCGACCGACGCGAAGATGACCATCAACGCAATGAACTCCGTTGCCAAGGTCTGGCTGGCCGACCACGAGGACGCCAACACCCCACTCTGGGAGAACATGGTCCAAGGCCAGCTCAACCTGCGCGACGCGATCGGTGGAAAGCTCGAGTTCTCCACTCCCCAGGGCAAGCACTACGCCCTCTCGGGCGAGCCGGCGACGATCGTGCTCCGACCCCGCGGCTGGCACCTGCCTGAGAAGCACGTGCTGGTGGACGGCGAACGCATGTCGGGCAGCCTGTTCGACTTCGGCCTGTACTTCTTCCACTGCGCGCAGCTGCTGATCGACCGAGGCGTCGGCCCCTACTTCTACCTGCCCAAGATGGAGAGCCACCTCGAGGCCCGACTCTGGAACGACGTCTTCGTCTCTGCTCAGGACCATGTCGGGATCGCACCGGGGACCATCCGTGCGACCGTGCTGATCGAGACCTATCCGGCGGCCTTCGAGATGGAGGAGATCCTCTACGAGCTGCGCGAGCACTCGTCAGGTCTGAACGCCGGCCGGTGGGACTACATGTTCAGCGCGATCAAGAGTTTCCGCACCCGGGGCCGCGACTTCCTGCTACCCGACCGCAACTCGGTGACGATGACCGTGCCGTTCATGCGCGCCTACACCGAGCTGCTCGTCCGCACCTGTCACAAGCGAGGGGCTCACGCCATCGGAGGCATGGCGGCCTTCATCCCCAGCAAGGATGCCGCGGTCAACGAGCAGGCATTCGCCAAGGTCCGCGAAGACAAGACGCGTGAGGCCGGTGACGGGTTCGACGGGTCGTGGGTCGCCCACCCGGGCATGGTCCAGCTGTGCACCGAGGTCTTCGACTCGGTCCTCGGCGACCGGCCCCACCAGATCGACAAGCTCCGCGAGGACGTCCGCGTCACCAGCGCCGAGCTCCTGGACGTCGCGTCGACGCCCGGAGAGGTCACCGAAGACGGCCTGCGCACCAACATCAGCGTCGGTCTGCGCTACCTCGAGGCCTGGCTGCGCGGCTCGGGCGCGGTCGGGATCAACAACCTGATGGAGGACGCGGCTACCGCGGAGATCTCCCGGTCACAGGTGTGGCAGTGGCTGCACAACGCGGTGCCGCTGGCCGACGGGCAGATCGTCACGCGTGACCTCGTGCAGCGGCTCATCGACGACGAGTTCGAGGCGATCGAGAGGTCGGTCGGGGAAGCTGCCTTTCGCGAGGGTGGCTGGGGCGACGCCCGCGCGCTCTTCACCCAGATGGCGCTGTCCGACGACTTCGTCGACTTCCTCACGTTGCCGGCGTACGAACAGATGCCCTGATCGGGCGGAGGCCAGATGGATGTTGACCGCCTGGCGGCCACTCTGCGTGCGGCGATCGGCGCGGACGCCGTACTCACCGACCGCCAGCAGCTGCGCACCTACGAGTGCGACGGGCTCGCTCACTACAAGGTGATGCCGGCGATCGTGGTGCTCCCCCGCACCAGCGCGCAGGTCGCGGCAGTGGTGCGCGCATGCGTCGACGCCCGAGTGCCGTACGTCGCCCGCGGCTCGGGCACCGGACTGTCCGGCGGCGCGCTGCCGCACGCAGACGGCGTACTCATCGTCACCTCACAAATGCGCGCGATCCTCGACGTCGACGCCGCCAACCAGCGCGCGGTGGTCGAGCCCGGCGTGGTCAACCTGCAGGTCACCCGGGCCGCCGCACCGCAGGGCTACTATTTCGCACCGGACCCCTCCAGCCAGCAGATCTGCTCGATCGGCGGCAACGTCGCCGAGAACTCCGGTGGCGCGCACTGCCTGAAGTACGGCTTCACCACCAACCACGTGCTCGGTGTCGAACTGGTCACCCCGGACGGAGACCTGGTGAGGCTGGGGGGGAAGGCTCCCGACCCGCCCGGCTACGACCTGCTCGGCGCGTTCGTCGGGTCCGAGGGAACGCTGGGCATCGCCACCGAGGTGACCGTGCGACTGCTGCGGGCACCGGAGGCGGTCAGCACGCTGCTCGCCGCCTTTCCCTCCACCGACGAGGCCGGCGGGGCGGTCTCGTCGATCATCGGGGCCGGCGTGGTCCCGGCCGCGATCGAGATGATGGACGCCCTGTCCATCGAGGCCGCCGAGGCAGCCGTGCACTGTGACTACCCGCAGGGCGCCGGTGCGGTGCTCATCGTCGAGCTGGACGGGCCTGCCACCGACGTGGCGGAACAGTTCGGTCAGGTCGAGCAGCACTGCCGCTCCAACGGTGCGTTCGAGATCCGGATCGCCGCGGACGACACCGATCGTGCGCTGATCTGGAAGGGCCGCAAGTCCGCGTTCGCCGCAGTGGGCCGGATCAGCCCCGACTACATCGTGCAGGACGGCGTCATCCCCCGGACCGCGCTGCCGGAGGTGCTGCGCCGGATGACCGCTCTGGCCGAGGGGAGCGACGTACGCATCGCCAACGTCTTCCACGCCGGCGACGGCAACCTGCACCCGCTGGTGCTGTTCGACGACGCGGTGGCCGGCCAGGCCGAGAAGGCCGAGGAGGTGTCGGCGGCGATCCTCGACCTGTGCATCGAGTACGGCGGTTCCATCACCGGGGAGCACGGCGTCGGGATGGACAAGGCCAAGAGCATGCCTCGCATGTACACCGACGACGACCTCGACACCATGCAGATGCTGCGCTGCGCCTTCGACCCCGTTCACCTGTCCAACCCGGGCAAGATCTTCCCGACGCCCCGGCTCTGCGGAGAGGTGCCCGGACGCCACAAAGGTGCACACCCGTTGCAGGACGCCGGCCTGGCCGAGGTGTTCTGAGGTGGTCGCAGACGCAGTGCTCACAGACGCAGTGCGCGCCGACCTGCACAAGGCGTGCGACGGCCAGGCCGCAGCGGCCGGGCCCGACGACGCGGTGGCCGGCATCGCGGCCCGCTTCGTCGCCACGCCGTCCTCGACGCAGCAGAGCGCCGAGGTGCTACGGGTGGCAGCCCAGCACGGGTTGCGCGTCGTCGCGCGCGGAGCCGGCACCAAGCTCGGTTGGGGCATGCCGCCGGTCGCCGTCGACCTCGTCGTGGACACCACCGCGATGACCGGTGTCGTCGAACACGCGGCCGGCGACCTGATCACCATCGCCCGGGCCGGCACACCGCTGGCCGACCTGCAGGACGTGCTCGCGCAGGCCGA
>JACCUS010000068.1 GCA_013811715.1 Nocardioidaceae bacterium | reverse complement strand
GTGCCGGTCTGCTCCAACGAGGCCGCGTTGGCAACGACGGCACGGGATGACTCGCACTCGGACCGCCACACCGCCAGGGCTTCTCCGACGTCGCCGTCGAGAGTGTCGAAGTCCTGGTTGGGGTCGTCGTCGGAGTAGTACAGGTGCGGCAGGTCTTCGCCGGCGAACTGCTGGCGAAACCACCAACGCTCGACCCCGGTGAGGTGGCGGACAAGGCCGTGCAGGCTCAGACCGGACGGCGGGATGCCCTTCTCGGAGAGTCGGTCCGGTGCGACGCCACCGCACTTGAGCGCGAACGTCTCGCGGTGCCAGTCCAAGAATCCAGTGAGGATATCGCGCTCATCGCCCTCGCGCGGGGAAGGTTTTCTGGTGTCGTCGGCCCAGCCCTGGGCGTAGTTCTCTGCGGGTATCTCGTTCATGGACCAGAGCATGCCAGCACCTGCGCACAGTTGCCGACTCGCAAAGCTGTTCACGCGGTGCGTCGTACGGCGATCACGAAGAAGCGGGCGAGAGGGTCACCGCATCCGAAAGTCGTACTCCGGGGGGACGGGCTGGTCGGGGTGCAGCTGGAGCCACAGGTCGCTCAGCGAGGTCTCACCCTCGCGCAGATCCGGGACCTCGACTCCTGCGGTCAGCACCTCGGCAACCCGGTCGTGGCATCCGCAGGCGAGGGCGGCCCGTCCTTCCAGGAGCCGGACTCGGCCGGACTCGCGCACACCGGGTGAGGCGGAGTCCACGAGGGTCAAGGCGCCGGCGCCGTCGCCCGCATCGAGTGCCGCGGCAACGGCCTCGTGGACGAGCGAGGGCTGATCGGGGGCCAGCGCCACAGCGGATGCGAGCAGGCCGGCTGCCGCTCCAGGATCATTCTCCTCCCCGGCGACCACGGCCAGCCCGTGCAGCGCCCAGGCGGTCGGCTGCTGGGCCACCGAGGCGGAGTAGCGCGCCCGGGCGGCCTCGAGGTCGCCGGCGGCATGCGCCATCACGCCGAGGTGGTAGTCGCGTGCCCAGGACTCCACGCAGCCGGCCAGCAGCCGTTGCCAGGGCTCACCCGTCACGTAGGAGCGCGGCGGGGTCTGCGGGGCGGCGTCCCGCAGGGCAGCGCCCGCAGCACCGTCGTCGCGGAGGAGGGCACGCCAGCCTTCCTGTTCGACTCCGACCGTGTCGCTCGGGAACGGGGTCCCGGCCTCGTCGACCCACCCCTGGCCCGTCGTGGCACGGGCCTCTCGCTCGAGCGCGCCCCACCCGCTGCCTCGGCAGATCATCGCTCCGGGGGGACGGTCGGCCATCGCATCAGCCTGCTCGTACGCCGCTGCCATCGGCTCCGCAGCGGCGAGCCGATCCATCCGCGCGGCGACGTGGTCGGTGGCAGCGTTCCAGTGCGCCCCGTGTGCCACCACGGGATCGGCCGCCACATCGCCGTACGCCTCCAGCCAGGACCAGCTCTCACCGGCCGCCATCTCGACGTGCTCGTACTGGGTGGCGGCGAGGCCGGCCTGGATCTCCAGGTACTCACCGCCCTCGGGAGACAGCCACCGTTGCCAGCGGCGCCCGCCGGCACCGGTGCCCCAGCAGAACAGCTTCCGACCCAGCAGCCGTGCGGTCGACGCCTGGCCCAGCCCGTGCCCGGAGCCGTCGACGGCCGCGATCCACGGTCGGCTGATGCGGCCGAGGTCGAAGAAGAAGTCGGCGGCGTAGGTGTTGCGCGTCGGCCATGTCCGGTCCACCGACTGGTGCGCCGGGACGGGCACGGAGCGGACGGTGCCGTCGTACGACGTCGCGTACGCGCGGGTCGCCGGCGCGACGACTCGCACGTCCGGTCTCTCGGGCACGGCCGCGTTGGACCACCAGTACATGGGGACCGCCGTGTCGTTCGGGTTGCGGATCCTGACGTACACGTGGAGCGCTCGGGCGCCGGGAGGCAGCCGGGCGTCGATCTGGTACACCACGCCTCGCAGTCGTTCGAACTCCCACATGCGCAGGGTTGGCACGTTGTCTGGGCCGGCGACGCCTGCGGCGTGCAGCGGCGTGCAGGTGTGTGGCGAGTGGCCCTTCGTCGCTATGTTCCACTCGACGCCGCCCGCGAACCAGGCGTTGCGCAGCGCCAGGTTGGCGGGCTGCACGACCTGGTTGCGGTACAGCAGCTCGCGGCCGGAGTCGAGCTCGGTCAGCGACCAGAGCCTGCCTCCGAGCTGGGGGATGAACTGAGCCCGCAGGTGCTCGTTCTCGAGCACGACGGTGTCGAGGTCGATGTCCACCCGTTCTCGGGAGTACCGGTTCTGCATCAGGTACGGGTGCAGCGACCGTGGCTGGCCGGTGGCGGCGGTCCCGTGAATCCGCTCCGGGAGCTCGACCCCGAGATCGACCCGCGCCTCGAGCAAGCTGTCGACGCGCGGGACGGGGTCGTCCTCGCCGATGAGAGCACCCGGCAGCCGCAGCGGTATGACCTGCACCCCGCCAGCCTGCCGCAAGATCAGCGGCCTGGTCGCACTAGGCTGGGCGCCAGCCGATCGACGTACCCAGGAAAGAAGCAGACACCTTGCGGCACACGGAGTTCTGGGCCCGGATGGACGACTCGCTCGGGGCCGGGTACGCGCGGACATGGGCGCGTGAGCATGTCATCGCCGGGCTGGGAGAGCGCACCGTCGAGCAGGCCCTCGCTGAGGGCTGGGACGCCAAGGCGGTGTGGCGTGAGGTGTGGCGCGTGTTGGAGCTGCCGGCGCGGGAGCGCTGATGCGACATGAGCGCTGAGCTGCGCGCGGCCGAGGTCCCGCCCTCCCACGCCGAGATCCAGCGGCGCACCATCGCAACGCTGGTGGTGACACAGGCGCTCGGCGGTGTGGGTGTGTCGACCGGGATCGCGGTGTCGTCGCTGCTGGCCGCGGAGATCGTCGACGACGAGACGCTGGCCGGGCTGCCGCAGACGGCCCAGGTGGTGGGAGCGGCGCTGGCGGCGTTCGCAATGGCGCGAGTGATGTCGCTCCGGGGGCGGCGGCCGGGACTGGCGCTCGGGTATGGCGTCGGCGCGGTCGGGGCGGGGTTGTGCGTGCTGTCAGCGGTCGTCGGCTCGTTCGCGGTGCTGCTGCTCGGCACGCTGTTGCTGGGCTCGGCGACCGGTGCGAACAGCCAGGCGAGGTACGCCGCGACCGATCTGGCCGAGCCGCGCGTCCGGGCGCGGGCGCTGTCGATCGTGGTCTGGGCGACGACAGTCGGGGCCGTGCTGGGACCCAACCTGGTGGGGCCCGCCGGGGTCTGGGCCGAGCGGGTGGGCCTGCCGGAGCTGTCCGGCGCGTTCGTGCTCGGGCTTGTCGGGCTGGTCGCCTCAGTGCTGGTGCTGACCGTGTGGCTGCGGCCCGACCCGTTGCTGGTGGCACGCTCGGCGGCCGAGTCGCGTGGCGAGACCACCGACCACCACGTCAACGTGCGACGGGTGTTGGGCGTCCTGGCCGTCACGCCGCGAGCTGCCGCTGCCGTGGCGGCGATGGCGCTCGCCCACACCGTGATGGTCTCGGTGATGGTGATGACGCCGCTGCACATGGATCACGGGGGAGCGAGTCTGCGGATCGTCGGATTCGTCATCTCCATGCACGTGCTCGGCATGTTCGCGTTCTCACCGCTGGTGGGGTGGCTGGCCGACCGGGTCGGCCGTGTCGCCGTACTCGCCGCCGGTGCCGTCGTGTTGCTGGTCGCGGTGGTGCTGGCAGGTCGTACGCCGGACGGTGCGTCCGCCACGTTGACATGGGCGTTGTTCCTGCTCGGGCTCGGGTGGTCGCTGGCGCTGATCTCGAGCTCGGCGCTGCTGGTCGACGCCGTCTCGTTCTCGGAGCGTCCGGGGGTGCAGGGCGCTGCGGATCTGATGATGGGGCTGTCGGCGGCGGCCGGTGGTGCGCTGGCCGGTGTGGTGGTGGGGGTGTGGGGCTTCGGCACGCTGAACGCGGCGGCCGCTGTGCTGTCGGTGCTGGTGCTGGTGGCGGCGGCGGTGGCCCGAGCCGATGCCTCCGACACGTCGGACACGTCAGACACCGGCGCGTCAGAACCGTCAGACGCGTCGGGCACGTCGGCGTCCAGGAGGGTGTAGCCGCAGGCTCTCGGGGTCTCGGGGTGGCGGCTCATCTCGTGTTGCTGGCACCTCGGTGCTGGTCAGGCCGCCTCCAAGGTGATCAGGGCCTGCTTGGCGGCCGGCCCGCCGACGTACTGGCCCACAGCTCCGTCGCTGCGCACCACCCGGTGGCAGGGGACGACGACCGGAAGCGGGTTCTTCGCGCACGCGGTGCCGACTGCGCGCACCGCTGCTGGCTTGCCCGCGGCCGTGGCGACGACCCCGTAGCTGGCCGTGGCGCCGTACGCGATCTCGCGCAGATGCTCCAGCACGACGCGACGGAAACCCCGAGCCAGCCGCATGTCCAGCGGGAGGTCGAACGCGCGCCTCCGGCCGGTGAAGTACTCCTCGAGCTCGCGTGCGGCGTCGTCGAGGCGGGCCGGGGCTCGCAGGACCCGCGGGCTGATCTGGGCGGCGATCGTCGACAGCACGGTCTCGTGGCCCTCGACCGCGTAGGCGACGCGGACAAGGCCGCGCTCGGTGGCCGCGATCAACAGCTCACCTACCGGGGTGTCGATCGTCCGGTACGCGACGTCGAGGACACCCGTCTCGTCCGCCTGGTCGGCGAGGCGGTTGCGCAGCGTCACGAGCCTCTGGTCTTCCGCGTGACCGACCAGTGCCGACACGAAGTCGCCCTTGGGCTCGCCGGTGGGTCGGCGGGTGGATTCGCTAGTGGGGTCGCTGGTGGTCATCATGTGGCTGTCTCCTGTGCGTAGGTGCTTCTCAGGCTGGCGATGCCGTCGGCGGCGGAGCGCCGCGCGGCTGCCTCGCTGGTCCCGAGCAGCGCGCCGATCTCGCGGTAGGGCAGATCGGCCAGGTAGCGGTAGGCGACCGCTCCGCGTTGCTTCTCGGGCAGCGATCTGACCGCGTTCCACAGCTCGTCGTCGGGCGAGGAAGGGTTGCCCAACCAAGTCGGCTGCTCGGGTACCGAGTCGACCGGTGCGGGGTTGCGTCTGGCCACTCGGTGCCGGTCCAGCGCCTTGCGATGCGCGATGGTCACCAGCCATGCGCGCACATTGCTGTCGGCGCGGAGGTCGGGGTAGGCCCGCATGGCGGCGAGGAACGTCTCAGACCACGCGTCGTCCGCGTCGACTGGCGTCAGGATCGCCCGACACACCCGCAGTACGACGGCGCCGTGCTCCTCGACGACCTGGTCGAACGGTTTGGCGGTCATATCAGGTGAACGCGCGGCGACCCGGTTTCGTGAGGGGTGAGCCTCGACTTTCTCGGTGCACGCGCACTCTTCTGGGGCCTCACCCCGCCTTGCCGGCCGAGTCATCCCGGCGTGTCGGGTTGGTTCGAACAGGTGTTCGGGATAGCGTTTGTCCACACGAAGCACGGGTCGGGCCGTCGTCCACAGCCAGCTGCGAGTTCTGAGTTCTGTCGGAGGCCCCGGCTAGCGTCTTCTGCAGACAACGAGACCGGGGTCGACGACCCGACCGACGTTAGGGATAGCGCAGATGGCTGAAGCAGACCGCACCAAGGCACTCGACAACGCACTCGCCCAGATCGAGCGGTCCCACGGCAAGGGGTCGGTCATGCGGCTCGGAGACCA
>JACCUS010000064.1 GCA_013811715.1 Nocardioidaceae bacterium | reverse complement strand
GGTCAACCTCTGGATCGAGCGCTCGATCCGATGCGGGCGCCGGAGCAGGGGGCGCCGTCCGGGTGCTGACTCCCCCGGTGCCGCTCCCGCGGCCGTCTGGCTGGGATGTGTTCGGTGACGTGTCCGGCGGCGCTCGGGTCTCATCAGCGCGCGCACCAGGGATCGTTTCGACCGGGCGCGGCTGCGCTTCGTCACCGGCCGGCCGGCCGTAGTTGATCACGGGCTCGCCGACGGGTGACGATCGACGGACGGCGAGCTCGGCGGACACGACGATCCGCTGGCTGGCGCTGTAACGGGGATGGCACGAGGTCAGCGTCAGGCGCGCAACGTCCTCGTCCACTGTGTCGAGCACGTAGCCGTCGCTCGGCGCCACGATGCGCGACCCGTCGACGAGGTACGTGAACGTGCCGGCGGGTGTGGTGACCGTGACCTCGTCACCGGCGAGCAGTTGGTCGATGTCGGCGAAGGGCTCCCCGTAGGTCGTGCGGTGGCCGGCGATGGCGGCGTTGCCGAGCTGGCCGGGCAACGGCGTCTGGGGGTAGTGGCCGGGACCGCGCTTCAAGTCGTCGCGGTCGACGCCGGCGACCACGATCACGTCCAGGCCGATCCTCGGGATCTGCAGGCGGGCGACGGCGTCGCCCTCGGCGAAGGCCGGCAGGCGCTGTGCGACCGGTGGCGGCGGTGCTGCGGCGGGGGCACTCGCGTCGGGTGCCGTCGCGGCGGATGCCGTCTCTTCGGGCGCAGGCGATGTCGCACGGGCTGTCGACGGCGAGGACGCCAGCACGCGCTCGAACTCGTCCTCGAGCGAGCTCTGGGCACGAGAGGTCTCGATGCCGGTGCCCCACAACTGGTAGGCGACGAAGCCGAGCGTCAGCATCCCAAGCACCATGAGGCCGGTGCCGATCAGGCTCATGAACCAGCGCAGGTCACGCGGTGGCGGCGGGCGGTCCCAGTGGTTGATGCGCCGGCGCCGGTGGGCCGGTTCGGGATCGGCCTCCGTCACCCGCACGAGAGTAGCGTCATCAGACCACGACTATCTGGGCGGCGATCGCCAGCCGACAAAGCAAAGACGACGCACGAAGACGAGCTGTCATAGTTTCGCGATACGATATTGGGCACGTGGAGATCTACGTTTCTGCCCGCAAGCACGGCATCGACGACCTCGACATCGCCCATGCCGTTGATCACGCTCTCGCCACCGGCGACGATGACGACGGCAAGGTCCTCCATCTCGGCCCAGATCGCGCCGGCAACCTGCTCGAGGTCGTGTCCGTGCTGCGGGATGACGGCACCGAGATCGTCGTCCACGCCATGCGAATGCGCCGCATCTACGAATCGTTCCTCCGCGACAAGGGAGACACCGATGACTGACAACAGGAACCACGGGCGATCGATGGCTGGCGTCGAGCTCACGGACGAAGTCTTGGAGCGCATGGCGGCAGAGGCCGAGGCGGGCCTCGACCCCACCAGGCTTCGGCGCCGACCCGGCCGACCGACGATGGGATCGGGGCCTGCCGAGACACTTCCGGTGCGCCTTGATCCGGAGCTGCGCGAAGCACTCGACGAGCGGGCCGCAGCCGAGGACACGACCGCATCCGACGTCGTTCGCCAAGCGCTTCGCCGGTACCTCGAGGTGAGCTGACCTCGCAATCTGACATCCCCATACCGTCGTTCAACGCGACCTCACGGCACACAGCCGACGGGCCTCTCGAGCTTCTGACGGTTTGAGCGGGACCCTGGGGTGTTGTAGACCAGCGGTATGACCGATGCTGCAGTCACCATCACACCACTCGAGAACGGCCCATACCTGGTCAATGGTCCGGTGACCGTGCTTGACGCCGATGGGTCGGAGTATCGGGTCGATCGTTCGACGATCGCGCTCTGCCGCTGTGGTGGCTCAACCAGCAAGCCGTTCTGTGATGGCACCCACTCCAAGATCGGCTTCGACGCCGCTGAGCGTGCTGTCAGAGAGACCGACGGCGACGAGCCGCCGAAATGATTGCCTGATCTCACTCCCCGAGCGGATGTCCGAGCGATGACACGAGCCGTGTCAACCGATCAACCGCCGTTGTTCACTTTCCGTATGCACGTGGCGAGGTCGGCCTTCACCTGTTGGCCGCGGGCGACGACGATCGAGCGTTGCTCCAGGACGACACCGCGCCGCTCGCAGGTGAGCGTGTAGTTCTCGATCAGGCCCGGCACGGCGAGCTCGTCGGCCTCGTAGAGCGCCGCCGTCAGCGTGTAGGTCGGCGTCACCGAGGCGTAGTTGATGACCCGCAGCACGTAGGTGCCCGGCGTCGGCGCGTTCACCAGCGCCGACTCCTTCTCGCCCGGCAGGTTGCCGGACGAGCCGACGAGGACGAGCGAGCCGTCGGCCTTCTTGCGGTACACCTCGAGGTCGAGGTCGTCCGGCG
>JACCUS010000050.1 GCA_013811715.1 Nocardioidaceae bacterium | reverse complement strand
AGCGCGCCGTCGCGCGGCCGTGGTGGCGGCGGCTACGCAGGCGCACCGGGTGGTCCCCCGAGCGGCATGCCACCGAGCAGCGGTCGGCCCAGTGGTGGCCGTAGCTCACGCGGTACGACGCAGGGCGCCTTCGGTCGTCCCGGCGGACCGTCTCGACGAGGACGCAAGTCCAAGCGCGCCCGCCGCCAAGAGTTCGAGCAGATGCAGGCGCCGGCGGTCGGCGGCGTCCGGGTCCGCAAGGGCGACGGCGAGACGATCAGGCTGTCGCGCGGTGCCTCGCTGACCGACTTCGCCGAGAAGGTCGGCGTGGACGCCGCCTCGCTGGTGCAGTTGCTGTTCCACCTCGGTGAGATGGTGACCGCCACGCAGTCGGTCAACGACGAGACGCTGCGGATCCTCGGCGACGAGCTCGAGTACAACATCGAGGTCGTGTCGCCGGAGGACGAGGACAAGGAGCTCCTCGACTCGTTCAACATCGAGTTCGGTGAGGACGAGGGCGGCGAGGAGGCGCTCGAGGCGCGACCGCCGGTCGTCACCGTGATGGGTCACGTCGACCACGGTAAGACGAAGCTGCTCGACGCGATCCGGGACGCCAACGTGGTCTCAGGTGAGGCGGGTGGCATCACCCAGCACATCGGCGCCTACCAGGTGGCGACCGAGGTCGACGGCGAACCGCGCCGCCTGACATTCATCGACACCCCGGGTCACGAGGCCTTCACCGCTATGCGGATGCGCGGCGCCCAGGCGACCGACATCGCGATCCTGGTCGTCGCCGCAGACGACGGCGTAATGCCGCAGACGATCGAGGCGCTCAACCACGCAAAGGCTGCCGACGTGCCGATCGTGGTGGCGGTCAACAAGGTCGACAAGCCCGAGGCCGACCCGTCGAAGGTCCGTGGACAGCTGACCGAGTACGGTCTGGTTCCTGAGGAGTACGGCGGGGACATCATGTTCGTCGACGTCTCCGCGAGGGAGCGTCTGAACATCGACTCGCTCCTCGAGGCGATCGTGTTGACGACCGACGCCGCGTTGGACCTGCGCGCAAACCCCGACCAGGACGCCCAGGGCCTGGTCATCGAGGCACACCTCGACCGTGGCCGCGGCCCAGTCGCCACCGTGTTGGTCCAGCGCGGCACGCTGCGCGTCGGCGACTCGATCGTGGCCGGCCCGGCTCACGGCCGGGTCCGCGCCATGCTCGACGAGCACGGCGAGTCAGTGCAGACGGCAACGCCGAGTCGTCCGGTGATGGCGCTGGGGCTCACCGCCGTACCCGGCGCCGGTGACAACTTCCTCGTCGTGACCGACGACCGCGTGGCGCGGCAGATCGCGGAGAAGCGTGATGCCCGCGAACGCGCAGCGCTGCTGGCCAAGAGCGCTGGGCGCCGTACGCTCGAGGACTTCCTCTCCAGCATGGAGAAGGGCGAGAGCGAGGAGCTGCTGCTCATCCTCAAGGGCGACGTCTCGGGTTCAGTCGAGGCGTTGGAGGATGCATTGGCGAAGATCGACGTCGGCGACGACGTCAGCCTGCGGGTCATCGACCGGGGCGTCGGTGCGATCACCGAGACCAACGTGATGCTCGCGGCGGCGTCGGACGCCGTCATCATCGGCTTCAACGTCCGACCGCAGGGCAAGGCCACCGAGGTCGCCGACCGCGAAGGCGTCGACATCCGTTACTACTCCGTCATCTACCAGGCGATCGACGAGATCGAGGCGGCCCTCAAGGGCATGCTCAAGCCGGAGTTCGAAGAGGCCCAGCTCGGCATGGCCGAGATCCGTGAGGTCTTCCGTTCCTCCAGGGTCGGAAACATCGCGGGATGCATGGTCACCGCCGGCATCATGCGCCGCAACGCCAAGGCGCGGCTGCTGCGTGATGGCGCCGTGGTCGCCGACAACCTCGACCTCGCGTCGCTGAAGAGGGAGAAGGACGACGTCACCGAGGTCCGTGAGGGCTTCGAGTGCGGTCTCACCCTCGGTGGTTACAACGACCTCAAGATCGGCGACGTGATCGAGACCTTCGAGATGCGAGAGATCCCCCGCGGATGAGCGTCGGGCGCGCCCGAAAGATCGCCGATCGCATCCGCGTCGTCGTCGCCGAGATGCTGGAGCGCCGGATCAAGGATGCGAGACTCGGGTTCGTCACGGTGACCGATGTGCGGGTCACCGGCGACTGCCAGCACGCCAGCATCTTCTACACGGTGCTGGGCGACGACGAGCAGCGGACGGCCTCCGGAGCAGCCTTGCAGAGCGCGAAGGGGTTGATCCGATCCGAGGTCGGCAAGCAGCTCGGGATGCGGCACACGCCGACGATCGAGTTCATCCTCGACGCGCTGCCCGAGTCTGCCGCGCACATCGAGGAGCTGCTCGCGCGGGCGCGGCAAGACGACGCGGCGGTGGCGGCGGTGGCGGCCGGGGCGACGTACGCCGGGGAAGCCGATCCCTACAAGCGGCCTGACGACGAGTCGGCCGACGAGCTCGACGAGGCCGACGCCGGACAGTCTCCGCTGCGTGATGGCCGTTGACGGCCTGATCGTCGTCGACAAGCCGGCCGGCTGGACCTCCCACGACGTCGTCGGTCGCGCCCGGCGGCTGGCCGGCACCCGCAAGGTCGGACATGCCGGCACCCTCGACCCGATGGCGACGGGGGTGCTGGTGCTCGGGGTGGGCCGTGCGACCCGGCTGCTCGGGCACCTTGCACTCTCGACCAAGGGCTATGACGCCACCATCCGGCTCGGCCAGGCCACCGTCACCGATGACGCGGAAGGCGACGTCGTCGTGACAGCCGACGCCAGCGGTGTCGAGCGGGCGGCTCTTGACAGTGCCGTCGCTGAGCTGACTGGAGACATCGGGCAGGTGCCGTCGGCGGTGTCGGCGATCAAGGTCAAGGGCGAGCGCGCGTACAAGCGGGTCCGCGCCGGTGAGGACGTCGCCCTCTCGGCGCGTCCGGTGACGGTCTCGCAGTTCACGGTCAGTGCGGTACGACGTC
>JACCUS010000042.1 GCA_013811715.1 Nocardioidaceae bacterium | reverse complement strand
TCTGGGCGGGGCTCGCGGAGGATGGGCTTTTCGGAGTAGCGTGGACGACACGAATCGACATGGGTAAGAGATGTTTGACGGAAGGGAGTTTGACATGTTCGTTCAGGTGATCCAGGGCCATGTGTCCGATGCCGCGCGGGTGAGTGGGCAGCTCGACAAGTGGGTGGCGGAGGTGGCCCCTGGAGCCGTGGGATGGCTTGGTAGCACGTCCGGCGTGACTGCAGACGGGCAGGTGGTCGCGCTGGCGCGGTTCGAGTCGGAGGAGGCGGCGCGGCAGAATAGCGATCGGCCGGAGCAGACCGCGTGGTGGGAAGAGATGGCGGCGCTGTTCACCGACGAGCCGGTGTTTCACAACAGCACGTCGGTCGAGGTCGACACGCCTGGAGACCCGTCGCAGGCAAGTTTTGTCCAGGTCATGCAAGGCCGTTCAAGCGACCCGGATCGTGCGCGCGAGTTGATGGCGAACGATCCGACCGACTGGCAGGCGTTCCGGCCAGACATTCTCGGCACTGTCTCTGTGGGCCATGACGGCGACGCCTGGACGATGGCCATCTACTTCACGTCGGAGGAGGCCGCCCGCGAAGGCGAGCAGAAGGAGGCGCCGCCGGAGACGCAGGAGATGATGAAGGAGATGGACGAACTCTCCATCGGAGAACCCGTCTTCTTCGACCTCAAGGACCCCTGGCTCCACGAACCGGGCTGATCCGGCCGGAGCCGACGACGGCGGCGGCCACTGCGTCGTCAGCGAACACGCAGCCGGCGCCTGGAGCCTCAGGCGTCGGAGCGACGACGCCGCATTCCGTTGCAGGAGCCGAACTCTTGACAGGGGGCGACGGCCTCCAGGGCTGTCATTCGCGCGAGCCGATGTGGGTACCAACCGAGGCTGCCCCACTCGGCACGCTGCGGTTGAGGTACTCCAAGCCCTCTTCAAGATCCAAGGCGGTATAAACCGACCCCGTTCCCATCCCGAGCTCCACCATGGCGAACGCCACGTCAGGCTGGATGCCCACGATGGCCGTCGTCGCACCACGCAGACGCGCCATCTCAGCGCTACTGCGCAGCGTCTTGGACCCGAACGAGTCCAAGACATCAAGCGCAGCGACGTCGATGATGACCCCACGGGACCGATGCTGGCCGATCTGGGCGATCAGGTCCTTTTGGAAACGGATCATCTGGGAGTCGTCGAGGGCAGTATGGATCGACGCGATGAGGTAGCAGCCCTGCCGCAGAATCGAGACCAGCGCCGGTCTAGTGTCCACTACCCCTTCACTTCCTCTATCGCATCGCCATGAGACGAACGCCCTCGACCGAGACAAGGCGGTCGAGGGCGTTCAGTAGCGCGGCAACCCGGAGCCGCGCTCGGAGTGGTCAGCTCTGGGTGAGCGTCACATCACCCTGGTCGGACTCGCACACGGTGCGCATGGCTCCACTGCGGTCCACCGCCGCACCGAGGACAGCTACGGGGCCCACCTTCACGCCGCAGATCTGCGCCGCGATCTGGGCCGCGACCCCGATGTTGACGTCGGATATGGTGATGTCGCCTATGGCGACGTTGACCAGGCCGTTTTGGTCCTGGTTGGCTGCGCTGGCCGGCGCCGCGGTGCCCGAGGCAATTCGGCGCCTGTGCGGGCTTACATGAATGAAGACACCCCAGGCGGCCCGGCATGACGCCGTGGCCGCAAAGCCAGCTGCCCCGGCTGTTCGCTACCAGAAGCTCGAACCGCCGCCTGGATGCCCACCAGGACCGGCTTAGGCGTGAACTCCGACCGCTAGAAAAATAGCGGGGATCCCGCGTCATACGCCCCTCTCAGCGGCGTCCGACGGCGGGGCCAACGAACAAGCGACGGAGACAGCGACTGCGGGGGTGCAACTCTGTCCGCCCCCGCCAGGCACTCTGCCCCAGCGCGGTCTGTCGTCCCCCAGCGTCAGGTCTCTCGCAGAAACCCCCGCTGCGCCATGTCGTAGGTAGCGAGCACCTCGAGAAAGAACTCCGACGCGGCAGTTGCCAGCTGGGTCAGGTCTTCACCCTTGGTGTCTTCTAATACCTCCAAGAGGACTTCGTGGTGCACCTGGGCCAAGTCGAGGATGCTGAGCCCATCGGTTACAGCGGACCGGCCGAGCTGGTAGCCGATGTGCAGCGCAGCCTCCTCCCGACGCGGCAGGTAGCGCAGGAACGCAGCGCGATAGTCGCGCCGCACGTTCTCTGGGACCGTCATCCGCGCGTGACAAGGTCAGCATCTCCGGTGGCCGCCACTCTGGGCACGGTGCTGTCGAGGTAGGCAAGGCCTTCCTCGAGGTCCAGGGCGGTGTGAACCGACCCCGTCCCCATGCCGAGCGCCACCATCGCGAACGCTACGTCGGGCTGGATGCCGACGATGACCGTCGTCGCGCCACGCAGACGGGCCATCTCTGCGATATTGCGCAGTGTCTTGGACCCGAACGAGTCCAAGACATCCAGCGCAGCGACGTCGATGATGACGCCACGGGACCGGCGCTGACCGATCTGCTCGATCAGATCCTTCTGGAACCGGATCATCTGGGAGTCGTCGAGGGCAGTATGGATCGACGCGATCAGGTAGGAACCCTGCCGCATAATGGAGACCAGCGCCGGTCCAGTGTCCACTACCCCGCCGATCCGTCCTGTCGGCTCGCCGGGTAACCGAGCAGCTTTTCGGCTTCCTCGAGGCCGCCCTGCAGGTCACCTACTGTGTTCATCTTGCTCAGGTCCACCCCAATCGTGACCAGGGTCTGCGCGATCTCCGGGGACAGTCCGGTGATGATGACGCTGGCCCCCATGAGTCGTGAAGCGTCTACTGTCTGCACGAGGTGGTTGGCGACGGTCTCGTCGACTTCGGGTGCACCGGTGATGTCT
>JACCUS010000499.1 GCA_013811715.1 Nocardioidaceae bacterium | reverse complement strand
TCAGTACGCACCCCGCCGTGTTCCCGCGGCCGTTGAGCGCGGCTCAAGCGACCGATGCCCTCGAACGCTGGCTCGAGGCACCGCCAGCTATCTCGATCACACCCACTCAACGGCACCTGCCGCTGCTCCGCGGCCCGCTCGAACGGGCGGGAACCGCCGGAAATTTGGTCGGCGACGCCCACCTCGCCGCCCTGGCACTCGAACACGGCGCAACCGTCGTGTCATTCGACCGCGACTTCGCCCGCTTTGAGGGCGTCTCCCTCCGCCGTCCCGGCTGACGGCTCAGGCTGCCGGCGCGCGCGGGGCGGCTCAGGCTGCCGACTGGGGTCTGTCGTCTCCGGCGATGACAGTCCGCTCGCTGGCAGCGAGAGTCTCCGACATGGCTCGGTGCTCGTCGCACCAACACATCCAGCAGTCGACCAGTCGCAGATGCGTTCCCCGACGTGGACAGGGCACGTACTGCAAACGACCCACGAAACCCGCTGCCGACCACGCGGCAAGTTGGGCCTCGACTGGCGGCTCGGCGACCTCTCCGCCCGGGCGCCATGAATCGTCGCTCCGCCACTCCCAGGTCGGAAGCGGCGCACTCGCCAAGGATGCGAATGCCGATAGCAGTAGCTGGTTGTACGTAGACATGAGCCACCTCGCGTGGGTCCTGGGACCCCCGCCGATCGGCTTGGGAGATCCCCGCTCGTTGCCCGACCACGGTTGTGGTGGGCCGGCTCTTCCTCCGGGAGCACCTTGCGCGGGGGCAGGAAGCCGAACAGCAAGCCGGAGGGCTTGACGCTGTTCTCATGAGCCAAGACCAGGGTACGACACCGAGCCGACAGTCGCCGGACGCCGCCAACCGGTCACGGGCCGACGACGAAGTCGAGAGGGGCCAAACGTCGTCTCAACCTCGCATCGGCAGTGAACAGCTGGTCGCGTAAGCGCTCGGCCACGGCGGCGTACAGCATGTCGTAGATCGGGTGCTCGTCGTAGCGGCGTGAGAGGTCCCAGGCTCGGTCCCGGTCTGCGGCTTCGTCGACGAGGGAGATCGGCAGCTGTCGCAGCCGCTGATAGGCCTCGTCGGCGGCGGCTCCGTCCCACCGTTGACGCCGGCATCCGGTGAGCAACGCGTTGGCGACCTCCTCGAGAAGGAGGCGGGGAGCATAGAGCGCGACGCCAGCCTTCGACAACCGCGTCAAGAGCCGTCCCGCAGGGCCGTCCGGGTCGACGTCGGGCGCTACCCAGTCGACCACGATGCTGGCGTCAACGACCGGCATCGCGGCCGCTTCCACCGGCAGCCGACCGGGCGGCGCGGTCTGCGATGACAAGGTCGCTGGCGGTCTTCGCCGTGCCGCCCGCTGACCGCTGGGACCGCCGGGCTCGGGTTGCCCACCGCCTCAGCGTCAGCTCCTGGCTGGTGCTGACCGGCTTGCCGCTCAGTCGTAGTACGTCGTCGCGGGCGACCAGCAGCCGACGGCCCTGCCTTTGGGCCTCGAGCCGTCCACTCCACACCCACCGCCGGATCGTCTCCGGCGTACGGGAGGCCAATCCTGCGGCCTCCGGCACGCCGACCATCACTACACCATCGTCACCCTGCATGATGTGAGTGTATGACATCATCACGTCACCACCCGTGCTGCTCGCTAGGGACACCCATCAATTAGCATCGTGGGCATGCGAATCGTCGTCATCGGAGGGACGGGCCACATCGGCACCTTCTTGATCCCGCAACTCGTTGCCCGCGGTCACGACGTGACCGTGCTGAGTCGTGGACAGCGCAGTCCGTACCGCTCCCCTGGTGGATGGCCGCGAGTCCGGGCGGTTGAGGTCGATCGGGAGGCTGAGGACGCCGCAGGCATGTTCGGCGACCTCGTCGCCAAGCTCGGGCCCGACGTCGTCGTCGACCTGATCTGCTTCACCGAGGACAGTGCGAGACAGCTGGGTCATGCGCTCGAGGGGCGAGTCCAGCATTTCCTCCATTGCGGGTCCATCTGGGTGCACGGGCCGAGCGCGGCGGTTCCCACCAGCGAGGACTCACCGCGGCGGCCACTCGGCGAGTACGGCGTCGCCAAGGCTGCGATCGAGCGACACCTGCTGACC
>JACCUS010000497.1 GCA_013811715.1 Nocardioidaceae bacterium | reverse complement strand
ACTGGAGCGGGTCGTCCCCCGGCACGCGCGCCGGGTCTGGACCGCGGCGGCTGTGGCCGTGCTGGTCCTGTCGCTGGGAGGCCCACTGTCCGGCGCCGGCATCACAGCAGCGATCAAGGTGTGGCTGGCGGTCATGCACCTCACCGTCGGCGCCACTCTGATCCCGTTGATGATGCGCACCGTCCACCAGGGTGCTGGCCCGCCTCCGCGAGGTTCTGCCGCGGCTCCGGTCACGACGGATCGGACCAACGTCGGGGGCGGGTCGCGATGAGGATCCTGACGATCGCCGGCAGCCTGCGACGTGAGTCGTTCAACCGGCGCCTCCTGCAGGTGGCGACGGACCAGGCCGAGGCCGGGATCTGGATGAAGCTGTGGGAGGGTCTGCGCGAGGTGCCGGTCTTCGACGAGGACGCCGAAGCCGAACGCGCCCCCGCTGCGGTGGCGGAGCTGCGGGAGGCGCTCCGTGCCGCGGACGCGGTCCTGATCGCCACGCCCGAGTACAACGGGTCGATACCGGGAGCGCTGAAGAACGCGCTGGACTGGGCGTCGCGGCCCTACGCCGCCAACACCCTCCGCGACAAGCCGGTCGCGGTGATCGGGGCCAGCCCCAGCCCGGGCGGCGCCAAGGGCGCCCAGGACGATCTGCGCAAGGTGTTGCGCGTGATCGGCGCCGACGTCGTCGACGTCGGGCTGGCGGTTGCCTCGGTGTACCGGCGCTTCGACGACCACCTCGGCGACCCCGACGAACCGCTGCGGCACCAGCTGCGCGAGGTCGTGCACCGACTCGCCACCGATGCGGCGACACACTCCCTGCCGATGGCCGGGTGAACCCGATGCCGAAGACGCGAGGACCAAGCGCCCGCAGCCGCGCCGAACACCGTGGCGTGGCCACGGGCGCCTGGCCACCCACTGCGCCCCGTTCAACGCGAGGATCGGGGGCGGTGCTTGGTCAATCGCCTGACATTCGACAGGATGCGGAGATGGCCACGCCGTTCCCGTTCCCGTTCCCGCTCAGCACGCTGCTGGGGCGGGTGCAGGCCATCTACACCGCAGAGTACGACCGCCGGCTCGCCGAGGCCGGCATGCCGGACCTGTCCCTGTCCCTGGGGACCAACGTGCTGCGACACCTCCACGACTCCGACGCCGCGCGCATGGGTGCGTTGGCAGAGATGGCCGGGGTCACCAAGCAGGCGATCAGCCAGCAGGTCGCGCACCTGCAGGCCCACGGTTACGTCCTGGTGGAGAGCGACCCCGACGACAGCCGCGCCAAACGCGTCCGGCTGACCGACAAGGGCGCCGAGAGCCAGCGCGTCGCCCGCCCGATCTTCGCCGCCCTGGAAAAGGACTGGCATTACCGCTTCGGGTCAGACCAGATCCGCGACCTGCGCGCCGGACTGGAACGGATCCTCACCGAATCCGACGACACCAGCGTCGTCCCCCGCACCCGCCGAGGAGGACGCCGCGCCGGCCTGTGACCCCACCGCCCGGGAAGGAGAACCCGATGAAAATCTTCACCCAAGCCGAACTGAGTTACCTCGACGCGGCACAAGGACTCGCCAGGGTCGCCACCGTCGGAGCCGACGGCACCCCACACGTCACCCCGGTCGGCTGGGCGGTGACCGCCGACCAGCAGGCCCTCGAGGTCGGCGGCAACAACCTCGCCGCCACCAAGAAGTACCGCGACATCGCCCGCAACGGCCGCGCCGCCCTGGTGATCGACGAGGTGCTCCCGCCCTGGCGACCCCGAGGCATCGAAGTACGCGGGCCGGCCGAGGCGATCACCGAGCCGGAACCACGCATCCGCCTGCACCCGCACCGCATCGTCAGCTGGGGCTTCGACGGCGCCACCGGCGCACGCACGGTCGACCGGCCCGCCGGCCCATCCACCAGCTCGGCAGCCGATCAACCAGTGACCGGGGCGCCGTACGCCGTCGTCCGCCGGGTCACCTACGGCCCGGCCGCACTCACCACCGCCGCAGCGGAGCTCGAAGAGTTCCAGCGCGTCCATGCACGACAGCCCGGCTACCAAGGCAACGTCGTCGTGGACGCGGGAGACAACGTCCGACTCACGGTCACCCTCTGGGAGTCGGACCAGCACGCCGCAGACGCCGGCAAGATCCTCCGCCCCGCCGTCCATCGACTGCTGGATCCGCTGATGACCGAACCCGCCGAACTCCTCGCCACCGGACCGGTCACCACAATCGACCTCCGCATGACTGCGCCACCGACACGTACATAGCGCCTCAGCAGCCACCGGCAACAGAACCTGTCCGTGGTGGCCGAAGACTTGCACGAGCCCATCAGCCTCACCGCCAGCGCGGCCGGAACAGCCCTGCCACGCTCGGCCGGCCCAGGGAAAGACACCTCAGCGGGTGAACCCCGCCGTAGGAGAGCCACATCCCCGCCTGCGTCTGAACCGTCTCGCAAGCCGATCCTCCTGCGGGGGATCGAGCAACCCACCAGAGTGGTGGAGTTGAGGCTGCGATTGTCATGAGGCCATTCACCTGAGCGTGGCGGTTGGTCGCCGCGGAGCGTCGTATGTCGCCAATGCGAGACTGACGAGTGTGACGGGCAGCGAGGTCTTCATCTCCAGACCGTTCCTGCGGTACTGGCGAGCCGATGCAGTGTCGGGGCTCGGCACCTACGTCACACTGTTCGC
>JACCUS010000495.1 GCA_013811715.1 Nocardioidaceae bacterium | reverse complement strand
GACGGGCTGAGTTTTCCGCTGGTGCTCCTCACGACACTGCTCACGGTCGTCGCCCTGATCGCGTCGCTGAAGGTGGACCGTAGTCCGAAGGCGTACTTCGCCTGGATGCTGCTACTGGAGTTCGCGGTCCTCGGCGTGTTCGTCTCGCGGGACTGGTTCCTGTTCTACGTGTTCTGGGAGATCGCGCTCGTCCCCATGTTCTTCCTGATCGGGATGTGGGGAGGGCCGAAGAAGGAACGGGCGACCCTGACCTTCTTCATGTACACCCTGGGCGGCTCGATCTTCATGCTGCTGGGCATCTTCGCCGTCTACCTCGCCGCCGACCCGCACACCTTCGACATGGCTGCGCTCGAGGCTGCCAGCGGTGACTGGACCCGCGCTTTCCAGATCGCGCCGTTCCTCGCGTTCTTCGTCGGCTTCGCGGTCAAGATCCCGGTATTCCCGCTGCACGGCTGGCTGCCGCTGGCGCACGTCCAGGCGCCGACACCGGTGAGCATCATGCTTTCCGGCATCCTGCTCAAGCTCGGCGCCTACGGCCTGTTGCGGGTGGCCGACACCTTGCCGTTGGGCCTGCAGGCGATGCTGCCGGCGCTGTTCGTGCTCGCCTTGGTCAACATCCTCTACGGGGCCTTCCTGGCCTTCCGGCAGACCGACCTCAAGGCGATCGTCGCTTTCTCCTCGATCAGCCACATGGGTTTCGTGCTGCTCGGCATCGCAGCGTTGAACGTGACGGGCGTGTCAGGGGCCATGTTCATGATGCTGGCCCACGGCATCATCACTGGCGGGCTGTTCCTCCTGGTCGGCATCATCTACGAGCGCACACAGACCATGGATCTGGGGCAGCTGTCGGGCCTTCGCACTCAGATGCCGGTGTACACGAGTCTGATCATGCTCGGCCTGCTGGCGTCGATGGGCATGCCCGGCCTGGCACAGTTCGTAGGCGAATTCCAGACCCTGCTCGGTGCGTTCGAACGCTGGGGCCTGTTCGTGCTGTTCGCAAGTCTCGGCATCCTCGTGACCGCCACGTTCACGCTGCGGGTCATCACTGCGATGTTCACCGGCGAGCTCGACACCCGCTGGAAGGGCACCCGGGACATCGACGGCCGCGAGTTGGCTGCGGCAGTGCCGCTCGCGGTGCTCACGGTCGTGCTCGGCATCTTCCCGAGCTTGGCGCTCAGCCTGTTCGATGCAACCATTCGCGCGATGAGCTCGGTAAGCGGCTGATGGCCCAGACGAGACCGACGACTTCCGAAGCGGCGCCGGAGGTGCTCGACAGCCAGCGTGCGCACCTGGCCCACGAGCTCGAGCACTGGGGCCACCTGCTGCCCAGCCAGGGCCCGATGACGACCTTCGTCCACCACAACACCCTGCACGGGCTGCAACACACGCCCTTCGAACGCGCGGTGGCCGAGGCAGAACTGCTCCTCGGCGGCCGTGCCTACGAACCGGTCGAGAGGGGACGCGTCCGCTATCGCGGGGGCCGCATCGCGGACGCGGACTTGGACGCGGTGTTCGGGGCGCGTCCCGAACTCGGCGCCACCGAGGTGCTCGGCACGGTCGGCGGCCGCGCCATCTCCGGCGCAGAGATCCGCAGACTCCACCTCTTGTATGGCGTGACGGCGATTCCTCCTGCTGTGCTGCGGGACGCGATGACGTCAGGCGATGCCGTCCGGCGCATCGCCGACGACGTCCCCCAGGCCGCGCGAACCCGGCTGCTCAGCCGCGCGCAAGCGGAACTCACCGCCAGCCTGGAGCGGGTTGGGTCGGGATGGACGCTGGCTGACTGGCTCGGTGCAGTGCTGCATGTCGACGCACCCGCAGCGGTGCGCGACGAGGCAGCCGCGAACCTGGCGACCGATCCCACCGGCTCGAAGGTGGCTCCGGTCGCGCGGCTGCTGGAAGGGCTCGGAATCCCACCGGAGCGGCGGGACGGGTACGTCGCGGCGGTCGACACCCACTGCGCCGATCTGCCGGGAGCGAGCGGCGACCAGGAGTGTGCTCGCCGGATGTGGCTCGCGGCCGAGACGCACGCCGTACGAGGACTGGCACGCCGCCACTTCGGAGTGCCGGGAACTCTCGAGGCGCTCGAGGCATACGGCACGAGCGATGTCGAAGGCTACGCAGTCGGGGTCCTCTGGCAGTCGTGTCTCGCCGGGTTCGGCTTACCCGATCCGCACGGACCGACCGACCCGGTGACGCTGCGGGAGCGCGACCCGCATGGGGCTGCCGAGCGCATGGTCGAGGAGCTCGACAACATCGAGGGCAGGGGTGGTGGGCCGGCTGTGGCCCTGAGCAGCGGCCTGCGATCGGCCGTGCGCGTCGGCGTCAGCGCCGCCCTCGACAGCCTGCGTGAACGAGCCACGGGCGACTCTGCTGCGGCCACCAAGCCTGCGCTGCGCGAGGCGGCCTGCGCCGCCTGGTTCGTCCTGGCTGACACGCACCCCGGGGGATTGTCGCGCCGCGGCGCGGATGCCCTGTACGACCTCGCTGACCAGCACACCGATGCGACCGGCAGCACACTGGCGAGCCTCGCGGAACAAGTCAGGGCCGCCGACCCCCGGCACCGGCGCGCCGCCCATCTTCAGCTGGTTGCCGGTGACCATCTTGACCGCGTCGGCCGCGACCGTACGCACGCGGACCTCGTGCAGGCCGCGCTTGGTGAGGACATCGTCGAGCGCGTCAACCACTACCTCATCCGGCGCTGTGCGGGTTTCCTCGACCTCGGTCAGGCGGCATGGCGGATGCCGGACCGCACGCTCGGCTTCTATGCGGCCTGGCGCCGCGCCGTCGCGCACGACCATGCGCTGGACCTCGCGGGGCTGCGGGGCTGGCGCGAGGAGGCGGCTGCGCTGCCCGAGCGCCCCGAGGACGCCGTGATCGCGCTGCTCACCCGCCTCGGTGTCGACCAGCCGCATTGGGGCAGTTACTCCGGCCGGGTGCTGGCCGGTCTGCCGGGTTGGGCGGGGATGATGAACTGGCGCGGAACGAATCCCCAGTTCCCTCGACAGCAGACCCAGCCCACCGACCTTACGCAGTACCTCGCCGTTCGTCTGTTCGTCGAGACCCTGATGGTCACCGCCGTGACCCGCCGCACGTGGGACCTCGAGCCGGCAGAGCTGGTCGCGCACCTGCGTGACCGGCCGCACGAGTTGTGGCTGCGCGCCGAGACCGTCGCAGGGAAATTGCCTCCGTTCCTGGCCGCTTCCGTGCGCGGGCTCGCAGCAGGCGGCGGGACGGAGGCCTCCTGGACCCAGCTCGCCGACCTGGCATGGGCCTACCAACAGGACAGCGAGGGCACCGGGGCGCAGTTCCGCGCGCATGACCATGCCTGGCGGCTGTTTCGCCTAGCGCAGCTGGAGGGGTGGTCGCCGGACGAGGTGCGGGCCCTAGGCGCAACGGATCGAGACCGCCTGCTCACCGTCCTCGACGACTTCCCGGAATCGGCCCACGGCCCTGTCTGGTTGGCCGCATTCGAGCGCCACTACCGGGAGGAGATTCTCGGCGCGCTCGCGGCCAACCGCGGTCGCGGTCGGTGGCGGGATCGCCCGGAACGTCCCAAGGCTCAGGTGGTGCTCTGCATCGACGAGCGTGAGGAGGCGATGCACCGGGCCTTCGACGAGCTCGACGACGGCTACGAGACGTTCGGCGCCGGCGGCTTCTTCGGCATCGCGATGGACTACAGCGGGCTGGACGACCACGACGTGACCCCGCTGTGCCCCGCCGGCGTCGTTCCCGCCCACCGGGTTAAGGAGGTTCCGCGTCCCGAGGGCGCTGCGGTGGCTGAGCGCCGCAGCGCGCGCCGCGCCTGGGAGGAGGTCTTCCACAACACCTACTGGGAGATCAAGCGGAACGCCGTCTCGGCGTTCTTCCTCACGCAGCTGACCGGGCTGGTCCAGGCGGTGCCGCTGGTCGGTCGCGTGCTGGCGCCTCGGCGGTGGACCGAGCTGGCCGGAGCCACACGCCGCCGGCTCGTCCCGCAGCCGCGCACGCTGCTCACCCTGGACCGCGACGAAGGTGGCCGCGGCTTCGAGACCGTCGAGCAGGCCGACCGCATCGAGGCCGTGCTGCGCAACATCGGCATGACCCACCATTTCGCCCGGCTCGTGGTCTTCTGCGGGCACGGGTCGATATCGGTCAACAACCCGCACGAGTCGGCGCACGACTGCGGCGCGTGCGGCGGCAAGCACGGTGGACCCAACGGCCGCGCGTTCGCCGGCTTGGCCAACCGGCCGGCGGTGCGTGCGCTGCTGCGCGAGCGTGGCATCGATATCCCCGACGACACGCACTTCGTGGGAGGTATCCACAACACCGCGAGCGACCAGGTCGACTTCTTCGACACCCAGGAAATCCCCGCCTCGCACACCGCGGAGTGGGAGGCGTTGAGCGCCGACCTCGACGTGGCGCGCGCCCGTTCCGCACGAGAACGCTGCCGGCGGTTCGCCTCCGCACCGAAGGACCCCTCACCGGCAAAGGCCCTGCGCCATGTCGAGGGTCGCAGCCGCGACCTGTCGCAGGTCCGGCCCGAGTGGG
>JACCUS010000492.1 GCA_013811715.1 Nocardioidaceae bacterium | reverse complement strand
TGACGTTGCAGGTGTCATAGGACATCCGGCCCGACTTAGTGCTAATGTCTATCCCGCATCGGTTCCTACGCGAGCCGGTCTTCTCTAGCGGATCGCAGAGAACGCGCAGCATCCCTCATCGGAGCATTCGCCCGCGTACCCCTACGTGGCAAACGGCGGCAACGCATCCCTGATGATCCCGCAGGAGCGATTCACCTCTACCAAAGGGCGCAATCTGACTGCGCCCCAACGTGGGAAGGACCTCACGTGACACAAACATCCGAAGCCACCTCTGCCGAGGCGCCGACCAAGGCCGCCTCCCGGACCAAGTCAGGTGGCCTCAGCTCGATGCTGCTGCCGGAGTTGAAGCAACTCGCCAGCAGCCTCGGAGTCAAGGGCACCGGAGGGATGCGCAAGAGCGCCCTCATCGACGCCATCTCGGGCGCCCAGGGCGGATCCCGCCCAGCGACCACCCGAGCCGAATCCCACCCCGCCACCACCGCACCTCCTGACCCGCCGGCGGCGGATGCCGCTGTCATCGATGACTCGACCCGTGGGCAGCGGCAGCCTCAAGCCGCCCCCGGTGGTGACTTCTCGACCAGTCCAACACAGCGGTCCGACCAGTTCCCTGGTGACCGTGACCGTGACCGCGGGAAGCAGGGCGACAGCCGCCAAGGCCGCAACGATGACGACGGCCGGGATCGGAGCGACGGCAACAACAGCCAGAACCAGAACCGGAACGACAGCCGGGACCGGAGCGACAGCCAGAACCAGAACCGGGACGACAACCGGAGCCGGAACGACGGCCGCGACGGCCAGAACAGGGACGACGGCCGCGGCGGCAGCCGCAGCAGCCGCCGCCGCAACCGCAGCCGCGACCGTAACCGGGATCGCCGCCGCCCCGAGGGAAACGAGGCCGAGCCGCAGGTCAGCGAGGACGACGTGCTGATCCCGGTCGCCGGGATCCTCGACCTGCTCGACAACTACGCTTTCGTCCGCACCAGTGGCTACCTCCCCGGGCCGAACGACGTCTACGTCTCGTTGTCGATGGTCCGCAAGTTCGGCCTGCGCAAGGGCGACGCGATCACTGGTGCGGTGCGCCAGCACCACGACGCCGACCGCAAGGAGAAGTACAACCCGATCGTCCGGATCGACACCGTCAACGGCGCCGACCCGGAGGCCGCCAAGCACCGGGTCGACTTCTCCAAGCTCACGCCGCTGTACGCCGCCGAACGGCTGCGGCTGGAGACCGAGCAGAACGTGCTCACGAACCGGATCATCGACATCGTCGCTCCGATCGGCAAGGGCCAGCGTGGCCTGATCGTCTCGCCGTCGAAGGCCGGGAAGACCCTCATCCTGCAGGCGATGGCCAACGCGATCACCACCAACAACCCCGAATGCCATCTGATGGTCGTGCTGGTCGATGAGCGCCCCGAAGAGGTCACCGACATGCAGCGCGCCGTCAAGGGCGAGGTGGTCGCCTCGACGTTCGACCGCCCGGCCGAGGACCACACCACGGTCGCCGAACTGGCGATCGAGCGCGCGAAGCGCCTCGTCGAGCTCGGACACGACGTCGTCGTGCTGCTCGACTCGATCACCCGGCTCGGCCGCGCCTACAACCTGGCCGCGCCGGCGAGCGGACGCATCCTGTCCGGTGGTGTCGACTCTTCGGCGCTCTACCCACCCAAACGCTTCTTCGGCGCCGCACGCAACATCGAGGACGGCGGCTCGCTGACGATCTTGGCCACGGCGCTCATCGAGACCGGCTCGAAGATGGACGAGGTCATCTTCGAGGAGTTCAAGGGCACCGGGAACATGGAGCTTCGGCTGCGACGGGAGTTCGCCAACAAGCGGATCTTCCCGGCCATCGACGTCGACGCCTCCGGTACCCGGCGGGAGGAGCTGCTGATGAGCAAGGACGAGCTCCAGATCGTGTGGAAGCTCCGCCGCGTGCTCTCCGCTCTGGACGGACAGCAGGCGCTCGAGCTGCTGCTCGAGAAGCTCAGGTCGACCAAGAGCAACGTCGACTTCCTCATGCAGGTCAACAAGACAACCCCTTCCCGCCTGCGCGGCTCCGACGACGATTGACCCCAGCCAGCAGGATTGGCGGTCCGCCAGCCAGGTGGCACACTTGTTCATCGGTTCCGGTTCACGTCTGCGGACCCCGCGGGCGACCCGGCGACCTTGAGAGTGAGGTAGCAATGAAGCAAGACATTCATCCCGAGTACGTCGAAACCCATGTCACGTGCACCTGCGGCAACACGTTCACCACCCGCAGCACCGCCAAGGACGGGCATCTGCACGCCGACGTGTGCTCGAACTGCCACCCGTTCTACACCGGCAAGCAGAAGATCCTCGACACCGGGGGACGCGTGGCCCGATTCGAGAAGCGTTACGCCAAGCAGAACGCCAAGTAGCTTCCCAACGACGCCGACCGCCGCAGGCATGCGGAGGGTCGGCGTCGTTCGGCTTGTCACATCCGACCTCTCGGACTCCGTCCCCATCCAGCCGCGACTGCGGGAAACCTGTCGTCCAGAGGCGCCAAGAGGCATCAGGTTTCCCGCAATTCGGCAGCACTCCGCGATGAGAAGTGAGGGCAGAGTCCCGTGTTCGGTGCAGTGGAGGGTCTGGTCGAGGAGCAGGCCGACCTCGAACGGCAGCTCGCCCATCCCGACCTCTTCTCCGACCCAGCGCGGTCGCGACGGTTGAACCAGAGGTACGCCGCACTGACTCGCGTGGTGAGCACCTACCGCGAATGGCTGGCCACCCTCGATGACATCGAGGCCGCCCGGGAGCTCGCCAGCGAGGACGCCTCCTTCGCGGACGAGGCCGAGCGCCTCGATGCCCACCGAGCCGATGTCGAGGAGCAGCTCCGAAGGCTGCTGGTGCCCCGGCACGAGAGCGACGTCAAGGACGCGATCCTCGAGATCAAGGCCGGGGAGGGCGGTGCGGAGTCGGCGCTGTTCGCCGGTGACCTGCTGCGCATGTACACCCGCTACGCCGAGCGCCGGGGCTGGCGGACCGAGCTCCTCGACGAGAACCCGAGCGACCTGGGCGGCGTGAAGAGCGTGACGGTCGCCGTCAAGGCCAGCGGTGTTTCCGAACCGGGAGCAGCGCCGTTCGCGCTGCTGAAGTTCGAAGGCGGAGTCCACCGGGTGCAGCGGGTGCCGGTGACGGAGTCGCAGGGCCGCGTCCACACATCCGCTGCCGGCGTCTTGGTGATGCCCGAGGCGGAGCCGGTCGACGTCAGCCTCGACGAGAACGACCTGCGCATCGACGTCTTCCGGTCATCGGGACCGGGTGGCCAGAGCGTCAACACCACCGACTCGGCGGTCCGCATCACCCATCTCCCGACCGGCATCGTCGTCTCCTGCCAGAACGAGAAGAGCCAGCTGCAGAACCGAGAGCAGGCGATGCGGGTGCTGCGCTCCCGGCTGCTGCAGCTCGCGCAGGACGCAGCGGACGCAGAGGCGTCCAATGCCCGCCGTTCGCAGGTCCGCACGGTCGACCGGTCTGAGCGCATCCGCACCTACAACTTCCCGGAGAACCGCATCACCGACCACCGGTCGGCTACAAGGCGCACAACCTCACGCAGATCCTCGACGGTGACCTTCAAGCGGTGATCGACGCGTTGGCCGACGCAGATCTGGCGACTCGGCTGGCCTCCGTCGAGTCCGCCGCGCCGTGACGGAGGCCGTGTCCGAGGCGCTGGCTCGTGCCACCGCCCGGCTCGCGGCGGCCGGGGTCGAGTCCGCGCGTCACGACGCCGAGACGCTGCTCGCCCTGGTCGTCGGCACGTCGCGGGGGAAACTGGGTTCCCGCGGTCACCTGGATGCCGAGTCGGCGCGCGCCTTCGACGCGGCGGTGGCGCGACGGGCCGCACGCGAGCCGTTGCAGCACATCACCGGCAGCGCCCCATTCCGTTATCTCGAGCTGGCGGTGGGCAGCGGAGTCTTCATCCCCAGGCCGGAGACCGAGGTCATGGCGGGCGAGGCGATCACCGAGCTCAAGCGGCTCATCGTCGGTGGGAACGCGCATCCGGTGGCGGTCGACCTGTGCACCGGCTCGGGGGCGGTGGCGATCTCGATGGCGACCGAGGCCGCCGGAGTCGGGGTCACCGCGGTCGAGATCTCCGCCGCGGCGCACGAGTACGCCGAACGCAACGCCGCCGGTCACGACATCGACGTCCGGCTCGGCGACATCGCCTCGGCGGTCGACGATCTCGCTGGACGGGTCCACGTCGTGACGGCCAATCCGCCGTACATCCCGTTGATCGCTTTCGAGACCGTCGATGCCGAAGCCCGGGAGTTCGACCCACCTCTCGCGCTGTGGTCGGGAGACGACGGACTGGACACCATTCGCGTGGTGTCCACCGTGGCGGCGCGGCTCCTCGTCGGAGGAGGTCTGGTCGCGTGCGAGCATGCCGACGTACAGGCCGAGTCGGCGGCGGGTGTCTTCGGCGCCAGCGGGGAGTGGGCCGACGTCCGCGACCATCGCGACCTGGCCGGGCGACCCCGCTTCGTCACCGCGCGCCGGGTGCCTCGCCGCTGAGCAGGGGCTGGCACGATAGCCACGTGACCGACGTCTACTCGTGCAACGACCCGGTGCAGCGAGCCGACGGCTTCCGCGAGGCCAAGCTGGCCCTGTCGCGCAGCGGCCTGGTGGTCATGCCGACCGACACGGTCTACGGGCTCGCGGCGGACGCGTTCGACCCGGCGGGGGTACGGCGGCTGCTGCGCGCCAAGGGACGTGGCCGAAAGATGCCGATCCCGGTCCTGGTCGGGGCCCTTGACACGATGCGGGCGCTGGCGACGAACCTCAGCCGCGAGGCCCAGGCGCTCGCCACCGAGCTATGGCCGGGTGGCCTGACCCTGATCTGCCGGCAGCAGCCGAGTCTGCGCTGGGATCTGGGCGACAGCCGGGGGACCGTCGCGTTGCGGATGCCAGACCACGCCGACGCGCTCGCCCTGCTCGACGACAACGGCCCACTCGCAGTCAGCAGCGCCAACCTCACCGGTCAGCCGCCGCCGACAACGGTCGAGGAGGCGCGGGCGATGCTGGCGGACGCCGTCGACGTCTACCTCGACGCCGGCCCCACCGCCGGACCGGTGCCGTCCACGATCATCGACGCCACGGGCGACGTACCCACGGTGGTCCGGGCCGGCGTCGTGACGCTGGAACGTCTACGCGCGATCGTGCCGACGATCGAGTCGCCAGAGACGCACTGATGCGCGAATTCGTCCTCGTCTTCATCACTGCGGCCGGGGTGACCTACCTGCTCGCGGTTCCCGCCCGCGAGCTTGCCATGCGGACCGGCGCCTACGCCCGCGTCCGCGACCGCGACGTGCACGAGATACCCATCCCGTACTTCGGCGGAGTGGCGATGATGGCCGGACTGGTCGCCGCCTACGTCATGGCCGCTCGGCTGCCCTTTCTCGGAGAGGACGTCCAGCTCGTGCAGGACGCGCGTGCGGTGCTGTCGGGAGGTGCGCTGATCTGCCTCGTCGGCGTGCTCGACGACATCTTCGAGCTCGACGCCATCACCAAGCTGGCCGGTGAGGTGCTGGCCGCCGGCGTGGTCGTCGTCCAGGGCATCCAGATCCTCTGGCTCCCGCTGCCGGGTGAGAGGTCGCTCTCGACGTTCTCCCTCGGTGGCTCGCAGGCGGCGCTTCTCACGGTGCTGATCATCGTCGCCACAGTCAACGCGGTGAACTTCGTCGACGGCCTCGACGGGCTGGCCGCCGGAGTGGTCGGCATCGGCGCGGTGGCGTTCTTCTCCTTCTCGGTGCTCCTGGTCGTCGTCAACGACCAGCCGCGCACCACGACCGCGGCCATGCTGACCGCCGCCCTGGCCGGCGTGTGCATCGGCTTCTTGCCCCACAACTTCTTCCCCGCCCGCATGTTCATGGGTGACTCAGGCGCGCTGCTGATCGGCTTCATGCTGGCGTGCTCGGCCATCACCTTGACCGGCCAGTACTCCACGAGCAGCATCGACCAGGGGCTCTTCGGCGCCGACGCGAGCCTGCTGCCGGCGATGCTGCCGCTGATCTTGCCGTTCGCGGTGCTCATCGTGCCCTTCGTGGATCTGGTGTTGGCGGTCGCGCGTCGCACCCGGGCCGGCCGGTCCACGTTCTCGCCGGACAAGAAGCACCTACACCACCGCCTGCTCGAGATCGGGCACTCGCAACGACGGGCTGTGCTCGTGATGTACCTGTGGGCCGGACTCGTCGCCTTCGGCGTCGTGGTGGTGAGCCTGTTCTCAGGGTGGCTCTCGTTCGCCGGGATCACGCTGATGGGACTCACCGCGCTGTTGCTGACGTTCGGGGTCCCGGGCCACAGCGGCCTGATCAAGGGCGAGGAGCTCCAGTGAGGCGGCCGGGATTGGACTCCGCTCCAGACTTTGTGCTAATTTTCACAAGCAACCACCCACCGCGAGTTGCGAGCTCGACGAACCAGCCCCCGAGCGATCGAGGATCGGCCGCCAGATGACGACGACCGTACGGAACGCCACCGAGCGAACCGCACCCACCGTGTGGGCAGCCCTGGTTCCGAGCCTGATCATCGGCTCGGCCTGCGTCTCGGTCGGCCTGGTGGCTGCCGGCACCGCCGGTGGCTGGGGCGCTGGGATCGGGGCCATGCTCGTCGTCGGCTTCTTCTGGCTCGGGCAGGCGGCGCTCAACGTCGTACGCTTCTTCGCCCCGGGTCTGTTCTTGGTCTTCGCGCTGTTGACCTACCTGCTCCAGGTGGTGCTGTTGCTGGCGGTGTTCGCCTCCTTCCAGCGCAACCCAGGCTGGTCGGATCGGATCTCACCGACGGCGCTGGGGCTGACGGTCATCGCGTGCACGGTGGCCTGGACCGTCGGGCTCATCGTCGCCGATCGCCGGCAGCGGACGCCGTTGTACGACGACGGGGGCAGCGCGCGGTGAGCGATATGCCGATCAGACGGCGAGGCTGCTATCGTCCGGTGCGCGATGAGCGACCCTCCCAAGCCACAGCCACCGTCGGACCCCTGGGTCGCCTTTGGGTATCTTGTGGGAGGCGCGGCCTTCTACGGCGGACTGGGATGGCTGCTCGACCGCGTGTTCGAGACCTCGTTTCTGCTGCCGGTAGGGATCTTCTTCGGGATCGGTCTCGCCATGTGGCTGGTGTTCCGCCTGTACCTGAACGCCTGACTCCCCCGCAGCACCCGCACCGCTCGCTCGTCCGCACGACCCGAGAGGAGACCCCGTGACCGCCGCAAGCCCCCTGAACGCCGGACGCCAGGCTCTCGCGGCCGAAGGATTCACCCCACCGGGTCCAGAGCTCTTCAACCTCCCGCCGATCTTCGGGGGGTCCTTGTTGTTCGCCAAGCCTGCCCTGCTGCTGGTGGTCGGGGCTGTGTTGGTCTTCGGCTTCTTCTACGCGACCTCCCGAAAGATGGCGATGGTGCCGTCGAAGGCCCAGTACGCCGGCGAGCAGGCCTACAGCTTCGTGCGGAACGGCATTGCCCGCGACGTCATCGGCTCCCGGGACTTCATGAAGTTCGTGCCGCTGCTGCTCGCGATGTTCTCCTTCATCTTGATCAACAACCTGTTCGGGGTCGTCCCGTTCATTCAGTTCCCGTCGTTCTCCCGGGCCAGCTTCGCCTATGGCCTCGCTGCGCTCGTCTGGATCCTCTACAACGGTGTCGGCATCTGGAAGCACGGGCTCTTCGGCTATCTCAAGCACCAGACGATCCCCGCCGGAGTGAACGGCCCGATCCTGATCCTGATCGTCCCGCTCGAGTTCGCCTCGAACATCTTGGTCCGGCCTGTCACGCTGTCGCTGCGGCTGTTCGCGAACATGTTCGCGGGCCACATCCTGTTGGTGCTCTTCACCCTCGGCGGTGAGTACCTGCTCCTCGAGGCAGGCAACGTCGCGTACGCCCCGGTCGGGGTTCTCGCGCTGTTGCTGGCGGTCGCCATCAGTTTCCTGGAGATCCTGGTTCAGGTTCTCCAGGCGTACGTGTTCACCCTTCTCACCGCGATGTACGTCCAAGGCGCCCTCGCCGAGGAACACTGAGCCCCGAGATAACAATCGAAAGGAAACGTGCCATGGAAGGCTCCTTGAACATGGTCGGTTACGGCCTGGCTGCCATCGGTCCCGGTGTCGGCATCGGCTTGATCTTCGCCGCCTACATCAACGGTGTCGCCCGCCAGCCGGAGGCCCGCAACACCCTGCAGACGATCGCGATCTTGGGTTTCGCCCTGGCCGAGGCCTTGGCGATCATCGGAATCGCACTCGCCTTCGTGCTCTAGCAGAACCTGAAGAAAGCAGTCGAAGATGTTCATCGCCGCAGAAGAAAGCGCACCCAGCCCGCTGGCCCTGCACCCTGCTGAGGTCATCTTGGCCTGCGTCGTCTTCTTGATCTTGGTCTGGCTGATCAAGCGCTACGTGATGCCGAGCTTTGAGAAGACGTTCGCCGACCGCACCGCCGCCATCGAGGGTGGGCTGAAGGAGGCCGAGACCAAGCAGGCCGAGGCAGACACCAAGCTTGCCGAGCTCAACAAGCAGCTGTCGGAGGCCCGCCACGAGGCGGCGCGCATCCGTGAGGACGCTCGTGAGCAGGGCGCTCAGATCGTGGCCGACATGCGCGAGCAGGCCCAGGCCGAGTCCGGCCGCATCACCGCGAACGCGCATGCGCAGATCGAGGCCGAGAAGCAGCAGGTGCTCGCCCAGCTCAAGACGGAGGTGGGCGCGCTCGCCACCGGGCTCGCCGGCCGCATCGTCGGAGAGTCGCTGGAGGACGAGGCGCGCCAGCGTCGTACCGTCGAGCGCTTCATCGCCGAGCTCGAGGACGCGGACAGCAGTGCGCCAACCGAGGGTGAAGCGGCAAGGCAGGGCGGCTGAGATGCGCGGTGTTTCGGCCGAAGGCATGGCGGCCTCGGTGGAGCGGGTCGAGTCGCTCGCTGAGGAAGGCGACGCGGCGCAGCTAGGTGACGAGCTGTTCGCGGTCGCTGGTGTGCTCCGCGCCCAGCCGTCGCTGCGCCGGGCGATGACGGACCCGTCGGCAGGGAGCGAGGCCAAGAGCGGTTTGGCTCGCTCGGTCTTCGACAACCGGCTGTCAGCGGACACGGTCGAGGCGACGGCCACCGCCGCCGCCGCGCGGTGGTCCTCGACCAGTGACTTCGTGGCCGCCGTGGAGCACCTCGGGGTCTTGGCGCTCATCATCGGGGCCGAGAAGGACCGACACCTCAGTGAGCTCGAGGACGAGCTCTTCCGCTTCGGCCGGGTGGTGGCTGCAAACCCCGAGCTCCGGGACGCGGTCACCAACAAGCAGGTGCCGGCCCAGCACCGCCAGTCGCTCGTTCAAGGACTCCTCGACGGCAAGGCATCGCCGACAGCTGGCCGGCTCGCGGTGCAGGCCGTCGCGTCTGGTCACCGGTCCTTCGAGGCGGCACTCGCGGCCTACCAGCAGGTCGCCGCGGACCGGCAGCACCGGCTGGTGGCGATCGTGCGATCCGCGGTGGCCCTCGACGACGAGGAGCGCGACAGGTTGACGGCTGCCCTCAGCCGGCACTACGGCAGCGACGTCCACCTCAACGTCGTCGTGGACCCCGAGGTCATCGGCGGCGTCCGAGTCGCGCTCGGCGACGACGTCATCGACGGAACAGTGGCGGCCCGACTCGACGACGCACGCCGCCGGATGACGGGCTGAGCAGACTCCCGCAGACATTCGAACCAGCCGAAGACAACCAGCCAGCGAGAGCACCAGAGCAGACAGAGAGCAGGTAGGAACCACCATGGCGGAGCTCACGATCCGGCCGGAGGACATCCGGGAGGCGTTGCAGCGCTTCGTCTCCGACTACAAGCCGGAGACCGCCACCCGCGAGGAGGTGGGCAAGGTGGCCGAGGCCGGCGACGGCATCGCCCGTGTCCAGGGCCTCCCCTCGGCGATGGCCAACGAGTTACTCGAGTTCGAGGACGGCACACTCGGCATCGCGCTCAACCTCGACACCCGCGAGATCGGCGTCGTCGTCCTCGGAGACTTCTCGGGGATCGAGGAGGGCCAGAACGTGCGTCGCACCGGCGAGGTGTTGTCGGTCCCCGTCGGCGAGGGCTACCTGGGGCGGGTCGTCGACCCGCTCGGGCAGCCGATCGACGGCCTCGGCGACATCGAGACCAGCGAGCGTCGCGGCCTGGAACTGCAGGCTCCGTCCGTGGTCCAGCGCAAGAGCGTGCACGAGCCGCTGCAGACCGGCATCAAGGCGATCGACGCTCTGACGCCCGTCGGCCGTGGCCAGCGTCAGCTCATCATCGGCGACCGGCAGACCGGCAAGACGACGATTGCGATCGACACGATCATCAACCAGAAGCAGTACTGGGATTCCGGCGACCCCAGCCAGCAGGTGCGCTGCATCTACGTCGCCATCGGCCAGAAGGGCTCGACGATCGCGGCCGTGCGTGGCGCGCTCGAGGAGGCCGGCGCGCTGGAGTACACCACGATCGTGGCCGCACCCGCGTCGGAGGCGGCCGGCTTCAAGTACCTCGCCCCCTACACCGGCTCGGCCATCGGCCAGCACTGGATGTACGACGGGAAGCACGTGCTGATCGTCTTCGACGACCTCACGAAGCAGGCGGAGGCCTACCGCGCCGTGTCGCTGCTGCTGCGCCGGCCGCCTGGACGCGAGGCCTATCCCGGTGACGTGTTCTACCTGCACAGCCGGCTGCTCGAGCG
>JACCUS010000485.1 GCA_013811715.1 Nocardioidaceae bacterium | reverse complement strand
GTGGGTGGGCTTCGCGGCGGCTATGAGTACTCACGCACAGCCAATCCGACCCGGCGAGCGCTCGAGGACTGTCTCGCCGCCCTCGAGGACGGTGTGCGGGGGGTGGCGTTCTCGTCGGGCATGGCGGCCGAGGACGCCCTCATCCGGGTCACGTGTGGCCCGGGGGACCATGTCGTCATACCGAACGACGCCTACGGCGGCACCTACCGGCTGTTCAAGCAGGTCTTCGAGCCATGGGGCCTGGACCACACTCCCGCCCCGGTGCACGACTCCGCCGCGATCGTTGCGGCAGTGCAGCCGGGACGTACCAAGCTGATCTGGATCGAGACCCCGAGCAACCCGCTCCTTGGCGTCGCCGACATCGACGCACTCGCGCAGATCGCCGAGGACAGTGGGGCCCTGCTCGTCGTCGACAACACCTTCGCCACGCCCTACCTGCAACAGCCCCTGCTGCTCGGCGCAGACGTAGTCGTGCACTCGACCACCAAGTACGCCGGCGGGCACAGCGACGTCGTGGGTGGCGCGCTGGTCACCGCCAGCTCCGAGCTCGGCGCTGCGATGGCGACGTTCCAGAACTCCACCGGGGCGACCGCGGGACCGTTCGACTCCTATCTCGTGATGCGCGGCCTCAAGACGCTGGCGGTGCGGATGGACCGGCACTGCGACAACACCGAGCGCGTCGTCGACTTCCTCGTCGGACATCCGGCCGTCAGCGACGTCTTCTATCCGGGGCTCACCGACCACCCGGGCCACGACGTGGCGGCCAAGCAGATGAAGAGATTCGGCGGGATGGTGTCGTTTCGAGTCGCCGCCGGACGAGAGGCCGCGGTGCACGCGTGCAACCGCACGCGGATCTTCACGCTGGCCGAGTCCCTCGGTGGCGTGGAGTCCCTGATCGAGCTCCCGGCGATCATGACGCACGCCTCGGTGGCGGGCTCGGCGCTCGAGGTTCCGGCGGACCTGATCCGGCTGTCGGTCGGGATCGAGTCGGTCGAGGACCTACTCGCAGACCTCGACCAGGCGCTCGCCGGCTGACGTGTCGCTCGTGTACTGCGTCGACTTCGGGTCGACGTTCACCAAGGCGGCCCTTGTCGACACGGCCGACGGCAGCCTCCTTGGCACCGCCAGCCATCCCACGACGATCGAAACTGATGTGCTCGACGGCTGGGAGGCCGCACGTGCCCAGCTGGAGCCGCTGACGGGTGGAGAGGATCCGCCGGTGCTGGCCTGCTCGTCCGCGGGTGGCGGGCTGCGCATCGCTGTCGTCGGCAATGAGGAGCTTGTCACCGCTGAGGCGGGCCGACGGGTAGCGCTGTCGAGCGGTGGCCGCGTCGTCCAGGTGTCGTCGTACGACGTGGATCTGGCCGCGTTGCGGGAGAGTCGGCCAGACGTGGTGCTGTTGGTCGGTGGCACCGACGGCGGCAACGCGGAGGTCCTGCTGGCCAACGCGAAGGCGATGTCGTCCGCCGGATGGTCAGGTCCAGTCGTCGTGGCAGGTAACGCAGACGCCACCGGCGAGATCGCCGCCGACTTTGAGCTGAGGCGGGTGCCGTACGTCGTCGCCGCCAACGTGGTGCCCACGATCGGCGTCCTCAGACCCGAGGGCGCAAGGGAGGCCGTCCGGGAGATGTTCCTCGCCCACGTGATCGGCGGCAAGCAGCTATCGAGGCGCACCGACTTCACGACGATGGTGCGCGGGGCGACCCCCGACGTCGTGCTCACCGCCGTCGAGCTGATGGCAGCTGGGTTGGGGCCCGAGCGCCCCGGCACCGGTGACGTGGTCGTCGTCGACGTCGGCGGCGCGACGACAGACGTGCACTCCGTCGTCGAGGTGGACCCTGCAGATGCAGGCTTGGCGCGTGAGGTGGTCGCCACGGTGCCGGTGAGCCGAACCGTCGAGGGCGACCTCGGGATGCGCTGGAGCGCCGTACCCACTGTCGAGGCTGCGCGCGAGGCCGGCATGGAGGTGACCGACGAGGTGATGACGGCCGCTGAGGCGCGTCGGACCGACCCGGCCCTGGTGCCGACCGATCGCGCGGCGGTGCAGCACGACCTCGTGATCGCGTCCGCAGCGGTGACGCTGGCGGTCCGCCGGCACTCCGGTCGGCAGCAGGTGGTGTTCAGCCCGGACGGTCGACTCGTCGAGCGCAGTGGAAAGGACCTGCGCGAGGTCGACCTGCTCGTCGGCTCCGGGGGAGTGCTGCGGCACAACAGTGACGCGGATGGCCGCGCCGTTCTCGCCGCGGGGACGGGCGACCGGGTGGCCGGCGGCTGGCTGGTTCCGCGGGCGCCGCGCGTGGTGATCGACCGCGACTGCGTGTTGGCTGCGGCCGGACTGCTCGCGCATGAGCACCCGCGGGCGGCATACGCACTGCTCGCC
>JACCUS010000455.1 GCA_013811715.1 Nocardioidaceae bacterium | reverse complement strand
CCGCCCGGAGCTCACAGCCCACCTGGTCGACGCCCGGCAGGCCGTGCAGGAACCGTTTCAGGGCCGCGGGGGTGGCGGCGACCTGCTCGACCGCGCCGAGCGGAGGCAGCACAGCAGACGTCACCTGAGCAGTCTAGTGGTCCGTCCCCCGACCGCGGAAAGCGAAGCCCGCTCGGTGCCACCGGATGGTTCTCCCCACCAACTAGAGTTGGCGATGTGAAGAGCACTGCCATCGGGCCGAACGGCGCAGCAGAGGCGGCCGGGCCCGAGACCGAGAGGTTCTCCCCCTCTTCTGGACGGTGGCTGGGCTTTGTCAGCGCCGCGGTGGGGGTGCTGATGACGATCTCGGCGCTCGTGACAGACGCCACTGGCAACCGAGATCTGGCGCTCGCCGGCATCGCGATCGCGCTGGTGAGCTGGGTCGTGATCATCCGTCCCCAGGTCGCCGCGCACGAGCACGGCGTGTTGCTGACCAACATGGTGCGCGACACCTTCGTCCCCTGGGCCTCGATCCGCGGGTGCAAGGCCGCGCAGACGCTGCAGGTGGAGACCGACGACCAGACCTTCCACGGGCTCGGGATCGGCCGCTCGGCCCGCTCGCTGATGCGTCAGCGGCGAGGCGGTGGGTCTGGCGCGACGTTCGGTCTCGGCTCGGGCGGGCTGTTTGCCCCGAGCCGCATCCCGACCTCCCAGCCGCACCACGAGCCGGTGACAGCAGTCGCCTATGTCGACTACGTCGAGTCGCAGATCACCGATCGCGCGGGGAGGTCCGGTGACGGTGAGTCTGGACCGGTGATTGCGTGGTCGCCATTGCCGCTGGTCGCGCTCGCCCTCGCCGCCGCATGCGTCCTCTTGATCTTCGTCCTCTAGATGCCCGCTGCGGCGGCCAGGTCACCGCGGATGGCGTCTAGCCGGCCGGTGGCTGAGATGCGCGCCGCGTCGACGTCCGCGCCGGCTACCGAGACCACGACCTCGAGATAGCACTTGAGCTTCGGTTCGGTGCCCGATGGCCGTACGACGACTCGGCCGCCCTCGGCGAGTCGGTACCGCAGCCCATCGGTGGGCGGCAGGTCGACGCTGCCGGCACGCAGGTCGTCGGTGTGCTCGACCGCGAAGCCGCCGAGTGACTCAGGTGGGGCGGAGCGCAACCGCTCCATCGCGGTGACGATCACCGAGGTGTCGTCGACCCGCACCGAGAGCTGGTCGGTGGCGTGGACGCCGTACTGCCGCGCGATCTCGTCGAGCCGGTCGAGCAGGGTGAGACCGCGAGCCTTGAGCTCCGCGGCCAGCTCCGCCATCAGGAGCAAGGTGGCGACACCGTCCTTGTCGCGCACCAGATGGGGGGCGACGCAGTAGCCGAGCGCCTCCTCGTAGCCGAAGACCAGCCCGGGAACCCGCCCGATCCACTTGAACCCGGTCAGCGTCTCGGCGTAGCGGACGTCGTACGCCCGCGCCATCCGCGACAGCAACGTCGATGAGACGATCGTGGTGGCGAAGACCCCCCGCACGCCCCGCCGCAGCAGGTGGTCGGCAAGCAGTGCTCCCACCTCGTCACCGCGCAGCATCTGCCAACCGTGAATCGTCGGGACGGCGACGGCGCAGCGGTCGCCATCGGGGTCGTTGGCGACCACGATGTCGGCGTCGTGCTGTGCGGCCAGCGCGGCCGCGAGGTCGATCGCCCCCGGCTCCTCCGGGTTCGGGAACGGCACCGTCGGGAAGTCGGCGTCCGGCGCGGCCTGCTGCGGCACCACGAACGGTTCGGGGAAGAGTGCCTGCGCCAATGCCCGCCGCACCGTCTCGCCAGCGACACCGTGCAAAGGGGTGTAGACCATGGTGAGGTCACGCGGCGACGAAGGGTCGGGCAGCGCCGACACAGCATCGAGGTAGGCCGCCACGATGTCGTCCCCCAGCACCGTCCAGTCGTCGCTGAGTGGCACCTCGCCAGCGGGCCCGACCGACGCGATGTGCGCGGAGATCTCGGCGTCGGCAGGCGGGACGATCTGGGCCCCGTCGCCGAGGTAGACCTTGTAGCCGTTGTCCGCGGGCGGGTTGTGCGAGGCCGTCACCATGACCCCGGCAACACAGCCGAGGTGGCGGATCGCGAACGCCAGCAGCGGGGTGGGCAGCGCGCCCGGCAACACGGCGGCCCGGAAACCGGCGCCGGCCAGCGCCGCTGCCGTGTCGGCGGCGAAGACGTCGGACTTGTGGCGGGCGTCGTAACCGACAACCACGGTCCCGGACCCGACGGTCGCCTTCAGGTACGACGCCAAGCCGGCCGCCGCCTGGAGCACCACCACCCGGTTCATCCGGTTCGGACCGGCCGCGACCTCGCCGCGCAGTCCGGCCGTGCCGAAGTCCAGCCGGCCGTCGAACCGGTCGGCGAGCTCGTCGAGGGCGTCCGGGTCGGCGGCGGCGGCAGCCATCAGGTCGGCGAGCTCCTTGCGTGTCTCGGGGTCGGGGTCGTCGTCGGCCCAGGCCTTGGCGCGGTCCAGCAGCTCGGGTGGGACCGTCACGGGTGCTCATCGCCGAAGGGGCGGCGGTCATACTGC
>JACCUS010000431.1 GCA_013811715.1 Nocardioidaceae bacterium | reverse complement strand
AGCCAACCCAGCATCGCGGCTCCGGTGGCCACCATCGTGTTCACCCATACGCCGGCCGCCGTCACGTCGGCGGCAAGCTCCGAGCCGGCGTTGAACCCGAACCAGCCGAACCACAGCAGGCCCGCGCCGAGCATGACCAGCGGCAGGTTGTGCGGACGCATCGGCTCGCTGCCGAAGCCACGACGTTTGCCCAGGACGAAGGCCAACGCCAGGCCGGCGGCACCGGCGTTGATGTGCACGGCCGTGCCGCCGGCGAAGTCGATGGCCAGCAGGTCATTGGCGATCCAGCCGCCGACCGCGGACTCCGCGCCGTTGAAGGCGAAGACCCAGTGCGCCACCGGGAAGTAGACCAACGTCGCCCACACACCGGCGAAGACCATCCAGGTCCCGAACCTTGCGCGGTCGGCGATGGCCCCCGAGATCAGGGCCACGGTGATGATCGCGAAGACGGCCTGGAACGCGACGAACGCCATCGACGGCACCGTGAACACCAGCTCGTTGGACGCGAAACCTCCCTCGAGGCCGTCGGTCCCCATCAACGCGGTCAGACCGAAGAGCTCGGTGGGACTCCCGACCAGACCGCCGCCGACATCGTCGCCGAACGCCATCGAGTAGCCGTAGAGGACCCAGAGGACGCCGACGACGCCGATGGCGCCGAAGCTCATCATCATCATGTTCAGCACGGTCTTCGAACGGACCATGCCGCCGTAGAAGAGGGCGAGCCCTGGGGTCATCAGCAAGACCAGGGCGGCGCTGGTCAGGACCCAAGCTGTGTCTCCGGAGTTCATCGGTAGGTCTCCTTGGTCACTGTGTTCATGGCAGGGACGTCGGCCGCGGACCGCGGTGTCTGCGGCATACAGACGGTTCTTGCGGGTATGCCGACTGTGGTGCAGCCAGGTTTCGGTCGGTGGCGCCGCGTGTTGCCACGGCGTGACAGTTGGCCGCCGCTCGTTACGACCAGGTGAACTCAGCTCCTGGTTCGTGCCCTACGGTGTCCTTTCATGGCTGGTGCGCTGGCTCTGCTCCCGAGCCCCCTGCTCGGCCCCGCGGTCTGGGGGCCGGTGGCTGCTGAGCTGCGTCGTACGGGCTGGTCGGTCGTCGAGTGCAGTGCGGCGGTTGCCGCCCCGCAGACCTGGCAAGACGTCCTGCGCCGCTTCATCGCCGATCTTCCCGCCGAGCGCGACCTGGTGCTGATCCCGCACAGCAACGCTGGGCTGTATGTGCCTGCCCTCACACGTGAGCGCCACGTCGTGGCCAGTCTGTTCGTGGATGCCGGGCTTCCCCTAGCTGAGGGCTCGACACCGCTGGCTCCCGCAGCGTTCTACGACTTCCTTGCGACTCGGGCAGACGAAGGGGCCGTTCTTCCGCCGTGGACGCAGTGGTGGGAGGACGCCGACATCGACGGGCTCGTCCCGAGCCGCGCTGCACGAGAAGGAGTCGAGAAGGAGCAACACCGACTGCCACTCGCGTACTTCCGCGACTCCCTTCCTGTGCCTGGGGGATGGGACGAGAAGCCATGCGGCTACCTCGCTTTCGGCGACACGTACGCCGATGAGAGGCAGCAGGCCGAGGACCGGGGCTGGCCGGTCCGGACCCTGGCTGGTCGACACCTGCACACACTCGTCAAGCCGCGTGAGGTAGCAGCGGCGATAGCAGAGATGCTGCCGCCCCTGGGAGTCGAGCCACCTCACCGATGAGCAAGCGGTGCATCGGAAATGAGGCGGGCGGCACCGCGACTGCATGGCCGATGTCGGCAGCCCGCTCGTGACGGAGAGACGCGAACATGTCTGTCATCCTCCTCGTCGGGCTACCAGCGTGGGCGTCGCAGGGGCATCCACAAGGCGCACGGCTGGGAGGATCCTCGACGTACGCCGCAGCACGACGGGCGCGGGGCACGCCACCGCCACTCGTCGGACTCCTCGTCATAGACGACGGCGCCGGCCGAGGGCGCCCAGCCGTTGAGGAAGATCTCGCAGTCGCAGTAGCCGCCGCGCTGTGCCAGCCGAGCCTCGAGCGCGGTGGCTCTCGGCGCACGCATCCCGCGCCACTGCGCTGCCCACCGAAGCGTGTTGTCGCAGCCGAACTCCTCGAGCATCCGGTCGACGTAGCAGAAGACGCACTCTGCCGGGCGAGGCGTCGTGAGCTCGAAGGCGAGCACCGTGAGCTCTCGTTCGAGCATGTCGACCGGGTCGGCGGTTTCCGACATGGTCTCCCCTCCTTCTGTGAGCCCCAGGTCGAGGCTGTGCTGGCACCGTACTGCGACCCGCCGACAGGAGTGCGAGACGATGAACCCATGCCAGGCCGCGAGCCGATGCCGCACGCCTACACCAACGCGTGCCACCGCGTGGGCAGCACGGTCACCAAGGCCTACGCGGGACCCGACGCCGGCGCACGCCAAGCTCGCGAAGAAGCGGCGCTTCGGGCGCTCGCGGGTCGCTGCCGGTCGCCACGGTCGTCGACTCTCAGCCGGGAGTCCTCACGACGGCGTACGTCGACGGAGTCCCCGGACAGGACCTCATCGGCGACGCCGTCGCGGCTGCGGTGCTGTTCACGCTCGGCCGGATGCTGACCGAGCTTCAGTCGGTGCCACCGGACTTCCTGCCGGCGCACGACGGGACAGGCGTGCTTGTCCATCACGACTTCGGGCCCAACAACGCGGTGCTCGACCAAGGCGGTACGACGGTGCTGTTGCTCGCGGACTGGGAGTGGTGCACGCTCGGCGACCGACTGACCGACCTGAGCTGGTGCGAGTTCATCGTGCGGATGCACCATACCGACCAGGTCGGGGCGCTGCCCGCGCTCTGGGACGGGACGCCGCCCGGCCGCCCTGGGAGCTTCGTCAGCAGGCGATCATCGCGCGGGTGCAGCGGCACCGCGC
>JACCUS010000423.1 GCA_013811715.1 Nocardioidaceae bacterium | reverse complement strand
CGCCAGAACCCGCCGTGGAAGAGCACGACCAGCCGGCTCGGCGTCTCGGGTACACCGAAGGCGGCGGGCCAGAACACATCGACGACCGCCTCGCTGTGCTCGGCATAGCGCAATACGACGTCTGGGCCCTCGGCCGGACGCGTCAGCACCTCGCTGGGATCACCGGTGGGGTGATCGCGGGACGTCGGCTCGTTCAACGGCTGCATGCCTCGACCGTAACCCCCTCTTGGATCCGTCCGACCCAGCGCCGGCACGGCAGGCACACGGCAGGCACGGTCGACCCGGACGAGTCGGGAAGGGAGGGGGTCGGGGCAAAACGCAGACCGCGTTAGAGTCGCGGCTATGACCAAATGGGAGTACCTCACCGTGCCCGTGTTGGTGCACGCCACCAAGCAGATCCTCGACAACATGGGAGAGGACGGCTGGGAGCTCGTCCAGGTCGTGCCCGGCATGAACCCCGAGAACCTCGTCGCCTACTTCAAGCGAGAGAAGGCCTCCTGACATGACGACCCCGGAGGCCCGTCTGAGCGAGCTCGGCCTGGCCGTGCCGGAGGTGGCCAAGCCGGTGGCCGCCTACGTCCCCGCGGTGCGCAGCGGCAGCCACGTCTACACCTCGGGCCAACTGCCGCTGCGTGATGGCGAACTCGTCACAACCGGCAAGGTCGGCGGTGCCGTGAGCCCCGAAGAGGCGGCCGAATGCGCCGAGCTGTGCGCCCTCAACGCGCTGGCCGCCGTCAAGTCGGTGGTCGGCGACCTCTCCCGGGTGGTGCGGGTGGTCAAGGTGGTGGCCTTCGTGTCCAGCATGCCCGACTTCACCGGCCAGCCCGGAGTCGCCAACGGGGCGAGCGAGCTCATCGGCAAGGTCTTCGATGACGCGGGTCAGCATGCCCGGTCCGCTGTCGGCGTATCGGTGCTCCCGCTCGACGCGCCCGTCGAGGTCGAGATGGTGGTCGAGGTCTCCTGACGGGGCTCTCGCCTGGAGATGGACCCCACCCGCAAGCTGCCCCCCTCGCTCGTCGCGCATGCGAAGGCGTTCCTGGCCGGCACGACGGCACCGGTGACGCCGAAGGGCGCGGCGACCGTGGTGCTGCTCCGCGATGGCGGCGCCGGCTTGGAGGTCTACCTGCTCCGTCGACACCTCGGTATGGCCTTCGCCGCGGGCATGTACGCCTTCCCTGGCGGCACCGTCGACCGGCGCGACGCAGACCATGCCACGGCCTGGGCGGGCCCGTCGGCGGCTGACTGGGCGACGCGGCTGCACTGCTCGGAGTCGGAGACACGATCGTTGGTGGGTGCTGCGGTGCGAGAGACGTTCGAGGAGTCAGGTGTGCTGCTCGCCGGCACTACGGCCGACACCGTCGTCCAGGACACGACTGGCGAAGGCTGGGAGCGCGACCGGGCGGCGCTCGTCGACAAGCGGCTGGCCTTCGCTGACTTGCTCGAACAGCGCGGGCTGGTGCTGCGCACCGACCTGTTGGCCGCCTGGGCGCACTGGATCACGCCGGAGTTCGAGCCGCGACGGTACGACACCCGCTTCTTCGTGGCCGTGATACCGCCCGGCCAGCTCACCCGCGACGTCTCCGGCGAGGCCGACACCGAGACCTGGATGCGTCCGCAAGACGCGGTGGCAGGCGTCGACGGCGGCACGATGGCGATGCTGCCCCCGACGTACATCACGATTGCCGAGATGGGTCGGTTCGCCACCGCTGCCGAGGCGATCGCCGCGGCCGACGGGCGGGTCATCGCGGCCGTGGTCCCCGGTGTCGAGGTCGTCGACGGCGAAGGCTTCCTCATCGTCCCCGACGAGGTGCTGCCGTGACCACAAAAGCGCCAGGCGCCTGGCAGGGAGGCGAGTTCGGGGCGCGGGCCACCTGCGTGCTCGCTCCGAACGCCTCGCCGATGACGCTGGACGGCACCAACACCTGGGTGCTGCGCGAGCCCGGCGGCAGCCGGTCGGTGGTCGTCGACCCAGGCCCGCTCGACGCCACACATCTGACCCGGGTGGCCGAGGTCGCCGGCCAGGTCGGCGCTGTACTGCTCACCCATGGCCACGCCGACCACAGTGCGGGCGCCCGGGCGTTCGCCGAGCAGGCCGGTTGTGGGGTGCGGGCGCTCGACCCGGCGTTCGTGTACCGCGACGAGGGTCTGCGCGACGGTGACGTGGTCGAGTCGGACGGGCTGGAGATCCGGGTGGTCGCAACACCAGGTCACACCAGCGACTCGCTCAGCTTCCTGCTGCCGGCGGAACACGCCTTGCTGACCGGCGACACCGTGCTGGGTCGCGGCACCACCGTGGTCGCGCACCCCGACGGGGTGCTCGAGGCCTATCTAGGATCGCTTGGTCGGCTGCGAGACCTGGCAACAGAACGCGAGATCGACGTGATCTGGCCCGGCCATGGGGCGGTACTGGACCGGGCGCTGCCGGTGCTCGACCACTACTTGCGCCACCGCGCCGAGCGGCTCGAACAGGTGCGGGAGGCGGTGGCGGCCGGCGCGGTTGAACCGGCCGACGTCGTACGTCTGGTCTACGCCGACGTGGACGAGAGGCTGTGGCCGGCGGCCGAGCTCAGTGTGCG
>JACCUS010000417.1 GCA_013811715.1 Nocardioidaceae bacterium | reverse complement strand
CCGAACGCAGCGCGATGCCCCACTCGCCGTCGCCGTGGGAGTCCATCCAGCCGACCGGGCCGGCGTACCGGCCGCGGTCCATGCCCTCGATCTCGGCGATCAGCGCGACGGCGACCTCAGTGGGTGTTCCGCCGACAGCGGCGGTGGGGTGCAGCGCGGCGGAGAGGGCCAGCGAGGTCGCGGAGTCGTCGAGCACCCCGGTGACGTCGGTGGCCAGGTGCATCACGTTCGGCAGGTGCAGCACGAACGGGCTCTCCGGCACATTCATGCTCAAGCAGTACGGCGCCAGCGCATCCGCCACCGACCGCACCGCAAACTCGTGCTCCTCCAGGTCTTTGGAGGACCGCGCCAGTGTGGCGGCCAGCGCGATGTCGTGGGCGTCGTCGCCCGTACGGCGGATCGTCCCGGCCAGCACGCGGCTGGTCACGAGACCGCGCTCGCGGCGGACCAGCATCTCCGGCGTCGCCCCGAACAGCCCATCGACGTGGAACGTCCAGCAGGCGGGGTAGCGCTCGGCCAGCCGGGCCAGCGGGTCGCGCACGTCGAGCGGCTCGTCGACCTCGGCGACGAGGTCACGTGCAAGCACCACCTTGTCGAGCTTGCCGCGCCGGATGCGCCGTACCGCCTCCGCGACGACCAGCTCCCAGCCGGCGCCGCTCGTCGCGCCGTCGGAGAAGACCACGCCTCGTGGAGGGTCGGGCTGTGCTCCGACCGTCAGCCGCGGCAACTGCGGCACCGACCCGCGGGCGATCGTGGTCACCCACGCGGCGTCACCCCGTCGCCCGACCACGACCTCCGGGACGACTAGGACAGAGCGGCCGGGCTCGTCGGCGTACGCGAACGAACCGAACGCGAGCAGCCCGCTTCCGGGGACGTCGGCCTCGTCGCGCACCACCGCACGGCCTGACACTCCTCGCCACCAGCGCTCGGCTGCGGTGAACCGTCCTGGCCCGGCCGACTCGAAGCGAGCGGTCTCGCCCCAGGCGACCAGCCCGTCCCCGCGATGGACCCAAGACAGCGGCGCTTCGGGCGGGAGGAGCGGGATCAGCGGACCCGGGTCGCGCACGAGGACGCTTCGCGCGACGAGGGGGGCGTCTTGGGGAAGGGCAACGGCGGGGGAGGTCACGGTTCCTCAGCCTATGGCCTGTGCTGGTGGCCGACATGGAAGGCTGGGTGGCCGTGAGCCGAGCGAACCTGGACAAGCAGCCCCATGAGGTCGCGGCGATGTTCGACGGCGTCGCGGAGCGGTACGACCTCACCAACGACCTGCTGTCGCTCGGCCAGGACCGCCGGTGGCGCCGCGCGGTGGTGTCGGCCGTCGACCCGCAGCCGGGCCAGATCGTGCTGGACCTGGCCGCCGGTACGGGTACCAGCAGCGTCCCCTTCGTCTTGCGGGGCGCACTGACGGTGGCGTGCGACTTCTCGATCGGCATGCTTGGGGTCGGAAAGCGTGAGCGGCCGCGGCTGCCGTTCGTGGCGGGCGACGCGACCCGCCTGCCGTTCGCCGACGCGGTCTTCGACGCGGTGACGATCTCGTTCGGCCTCCGTAACGTGACGGACCACCGGTTGGCGTTGGCGGAGATGCGTCGGGTGACCCGGCCCGGCGGTCGGCTGCTGGTCTGCGAGTTCAGCCACCCGGCGCTGCGCCCGCTGCGCAAGGTGTACGGCGAGTACCTGATCAAGGCGCTGCCCGCCATCGCGAGGGCGGCCTCGTCCAGCCCCGACCCCTATGTCTACCTGGCCGAGTCGATCCAGGCGTGGCCCGACCAGCACGGCTTGGCGGCGATCATCGCCGGGTCGGGCTGGCGAAGGGTCGAGTTCCGTAACCTCTCGGGCGGCATCGTGGCCCTCCACCGCGCCGTCCGGTAGCGCGCTCGCGTCGTCCGGTTGCGCGCTCGCGTCGTCCGGTTGCGCGCTCGCGCGGCTCTCGGCCCGCCACGATCGACGGTGGGCGGCGGCCACCCGATTCGTCTGCCGCCATGGATTCGTCTGCGGGTCCGAGGGGGTTGTGCACCATGTCATGTGGCGGCGGATCGCTGACACTATGTGTCAGGGCATTGCTTACATTACTTCGAGACGCCGATCATGGTCCACCTTCGCTTGTCGGCGTCAAGGTCGTTCGTCCTCGCTGCGCTGCGGGCGC
>JACCUS010000401.1 GCA_013811715.1 Nocardioidaceae bacterium | reverse complement strand
CGCGCGGACTGCTCGCGGCCGGGCGCAACGAGACGCTGCACTACGGGCCCGACGGTCAGCGTCGTGGCGAGGGGATGGCGGTGTTCGTGTCGTCATACGCCCCGAAGCCACGGATGCTCGTCTTCGGTGCCATCGACTTCGCGGCCGCCGTGGCCAGGGTCGGCTCGTTCCTCGGCTACCACGTGACGGTGTGCGACGCTCGACCGGTGTTCGCGACCGCCTCCCGCTTCCCCGAGGCGGATGAGGTCGTCGTGTCGTGGCCGCACAAGTACCTGGCCGACGAGGTCGGGGCCGGACGTGTTGACGGGCGCGCGGTCATCTGCGTCCTCACCCATGACCCCAAGTTCGACGTGCCGCTGCTCGAGGTGGCACTGCGGCTCCCCGACGTCGCGTACGTCGGGGCGATGGGGTCCCGGCGCACCCACGACGACCGGATGGAGCGGCTCCGCGAGGCGGGCCTCAGCGACGAGGAGCTGACGCGTCTGTCCAGCCCCATCGGGCTCGACCTCGGGGCTCGCACCCCGGAGGAGACCGCCGTGAGCATCGCGGCGGAGATCATCGCCCTTCGCTGGGGCGGCAAGGGTGACCGCCTTGCCGGGGTCTCCGGCCCCATCCACCACGACGCGTGAAAAGCCCGACGGTCGACCCAACCTGAGGATTTCCCGAGAGGGTCTTGTGCGACACGCGGCCAGGGGGTTGTGTGTGAAGTGTCCAACACCCATGCAAGGGTCGGGCCGCACGAGCCGTGCCTCAGGGCACGAACGACGGGGGTCGCGTCGCTCGTGACCCTGCTTCGTCGGAGAGGGATGGCAGATGGCCCGCATCAGCATCAAGGTCGACGGGGTGGACTACCGCGACGACATCGAACCCCGCACCCTGCTCGTCCACTACCTGCGGGAGCAGGTCGGTAAGACCGGCACGGTCGTTGGATGCGACACGAGCAACTGCGGCGCCTGCACCGTGCATCTCGACGGCGCCAGCGTGAAGTCGTGCACCGTGCTCGCGGTCCAGGCCGACGGCCACGAGGTGACCACGATCGAGGGGCTCGCGACGGGCGGTGAGCTCCACCCGATGCAGCGGGCGTTCCATGAGAACCATGCTCTGCAGTGCGGCTACTGCACCCCCGGAATGATCATGCAGAGCATCGACCTGCTGCACGACAACCCCGACCCGACGGAGCAGCAGGTGCGCGCTGGCCTCGAGGGCAACCTTTGCCGGTGCACCGGCTACCAGAACATCGTGAAGGCCGTCCTCGCCGTCGCGCAGGCAGAACCGGTCCAGAGTGGCTCCCCAGGAGGCGCAGCATGACCGTCACCGAAGACCGAACGGCGACCGAAGTCGGTACGTCCCGGCGTCGCAAGGAGGACGCCAGGCTCATCACAGGTCGGACCCGGTGGACCGACAACATCACGCTGCCCGGCCTGCTCCACCTCGCCATGGTGCGCAGCCCGGCCGCCCACGCCACGATCAGGGCGATCGACACCTCCGTGGCCAAGGCAGCTCCCGGCGTCCTGGCTGTCTTCACTGGGGCGGACGTCAAGGACGAGCAGGGCAGCCTGCCGTGCGCGTGGCCCATCACCGCGGACCAGCTGGCTCCCCAACACCCGGCCATCGCCGTCGACACAGTCAACTTCGCCGGCGAGATCGTGGCCTGCATCGTGGCCCGGTCGTCGGCCGAGGCTCGCGACGCCGTGGAGCTAGTCGACGTCGACTATGACGATCTGCCCGTGGTTCTCGACATGGCGGTGGCTGCGGAGGGTGGCGACCTGACCCATCCGGACCTCGGCACCAACGTGTCGGCGACGTGGGTCTTCGACTCTGCCGAGGCTGGTGCTGGCACCGACGTCGACAAGGCGATTGCCGACGCCGAGGTGGTCATCGAGCGGACCTACCGCCAGCAGCGCCTCATTCCGGCCTTCATGGAGCCGCGGTCGATGGTCGTCGACCCGACCGGGGAGCAGACCACGATGTGGTCGTCGACCCAGATCCCACACATCCTGCGGCTCATGCTCGCGTTGACGTGCGGCATCTCCGAGTCCAAGCTGCGGGTGATCGCACCGGACGTTGGAGGCGGGTTCGGCGGCAAGCTGCAGGTCACTCCCGAAGAGGTCATCACCTTGGTGGTGGCGCGTCGGCTGGGCAAGCCGTGCAAGTACACCGAGACGCGCAGCGAGTCGATCCTCGCGGGCCACCATGGTCGCGACCAGATCCAGAAGCTGACCCTGTCGGCCACCAAAGACGGCACCGTCACCGGGCTCAAGGTGGATCTGTTGGCTGACATGGGCGCGTACCTCGGGCTGGTCTCGTCGGGTATCCCGATCCTGGGTGCATTCATGTACAACTCGATCTACAAGTTCCCGGCATACAGGTTCACGTGTCGTAACGTCTTCACCAACAAGAACTGGACCGACGCCTACCGCGGAGCCGGCCGACCCGAGGCGACGTTCGCCATCGAACGACTGATGGACGAGCTGGCCGCCGAGATCGGTGTCGACCCGCTCGAGATCCGCGAGAGGAACTGGATCAAGCACGAGGAGTTCCCGTTCAGCACGGCGGCAGGCATGGAGTACGACTCCGGCAACTACGAGGCCGCCACCGCCAAGGCCAAGGAGCTGTTCGGGTACGACGCCTTGCGCGCCGAGCAGCAGGAGCGCCGCGAGAACGGCGATCCGGTGCAGCTGGGGATCGGCGTCTCGACGTTCACCGAGATGTGCGGACTGGCCCCGTCGCGGGTGCTCGGCGCCCTGTCGTACGCCGCGGGTGGCTGGGAGCACGCGTCGGTGCGGATGCTGCCGAGCGGCAAGGTCGAGGTCATCACCGGTTCCAGCCCCCACGGGCAAGGCCACGCGACGGCCTGGAGCCAGATCGTCGCCGACCGGCTGGGCATTCCCTTCGACGACATCGAGGTGTTGCATGGCGACACGGCGATCTCGACGCGAGGGCTCGACACGTACGGTTCGCGCTCGCTCGTCGTCGGGGGAATGGCGGTGGTCGCTGCCGCGGACAAGGTCATCGAGAAGGCGAAACCGATCGCGGCGCACCTACTCGAGGCCAATCCCGACGACCTCGAGTTCGCTGGAGGCAAGTTCACCGTCAAGGGCACCGACTCGAGCATGGGCATCGGTGAGCTCGCCTTCGCGGTGTTCTCGGCCCACAACATGCCCGACGGGGTCGAGCCGTCGCTCGACGCCGATGCGACCTACGACCCGGCGAACTTCTCCTTCCCGCACGGCACGCATCTGTGTGCCGTCGAGGTCGACACCGAGACAGGTGGTGCAAAGATCCGCAACTACACCTGTGTCGATGACATCGGCAAGGTGGTCAACCCGATGATCGTCGAGGGTCAGGTGCACGGAGGGCTGGCGCAGGGCATCGCCCAGGCGCTCTTCGAAGAGGCGGTGTACGACGACGCCGGGACGCTCGTGACAGGGTCCTTCGTGGACTACCTGGTCCCGAGTGCCGCCGACCTGCCAACGTTCACGACCGACCGGAACGAGACCCCGGCGACGGGCAACGCGCTCGGCGTCAAGGGAGTCGGAGAGGCCGGCGCCATCGCCTCGACCCCGGCCGTCGTGAACGCCGTGGTGGACGCGGTGCGCCATCTGGGGATCAAGGACATCGAGATGCCGTGCTCACCACACCGGGTCTGGACGGCCCTGCAGACAGCTTCGTCAGGGGCGGACACACCGAGGGACAAGACGATGGTCGACGACAACGCGGACCCGTCGCACAACGCTCAGGTCAGCGCCGGCTCAGGCGCAGAAGACTTCACGGGTCAAGGAGGGCTCGCATGATTCCGGCAGCATTCGACTACACCGCCCCAGAGTCGGTGGCCGACGCGCTCACGGCCCTCGGGTCTGACAGCGAGGAGATCAAGGTGCTCGCCGGCGGGCAGAGCCTCATCCCGGTGCTGAGACTCCGGCTTGCCGCACCGACGCTACTCGTCGACATCAGCCGGATCGAGGAACTGAGCGGCATCACCGACGAGGGGGGATACCTCGTCATCGGTGCCATGACCACGCACGCGGAGGTGGCCGACAGTGACCTCGTCAAGGAGCACGCAGGTCTGCTCGCGAAGGCCGCCGAGACCGTGGCCGACCCGCAGGTGCGCCACCGTGGCACGCTGGGGGGTGCGCTGGTGCATGCCGACCCCGCCGGCGACCTGCCGGCTCCGATCCTCGCCCTCGACGCCGAGCTGGTCATCGCTGGCGCCGACGGTGAGCGGACCGTCTCCGCCGCGGACTTCTTCGAGGACCTGTTCACCACGGCCGTCGGTGAGAACGAGATCCTGACGAAGATCCGGGTCCCGAAGCACACGGGCTGGGGGTCGCACTACGAGAAGTTCACCCGAGTCGCGCAGCAGTGGTCGATCATCGCGGTCGCCGTCACCGTGCAGCTCGAAGGCGCCGTGATCTCCCAAGCCAAGGTGGGACTCACCAACATGGGCTCGACGCCGATCCGCGCGAGCGCGGTCGAACAGGCTCTGGTCGGACAGTCCGCCACTGGCGACGCGGTCAAACATGCTGCCTCGGCAGCGGCTGACGGGACGAGCCCACCGACCGACACCAACGGCGACGCCGACTACCGCCGGCATCTGGCGGCGGTGCTGACCGGCCGGGCCGTCCGGGTGGCCGTCGGCGGCTGACCCGTCGAACGCAGTACGACACCTCAAGGATTCGAGCGCCGATGGAACTGTCTCACCGCTTCACCGTCCCCGTGTCGATCGAGGTTGCCTGGGCGGCCTTCAACGACCTCGAGCAGATCGCCCCGTGCTTTCCCGGTGCGGCACTCACGTCGTTCGACGGCGAGCGCTTCGAGGGCCTCTGCAAGGTGAAGCTCGGCCCGATCTCCTTGCAGTACACGGGTACCGGCCGCTTCGTCGAACGTGACGAGACGGCGAAGCGGGCGGTCATCGAGGCGAAGGGCAAGGACAAACGAGGCAACGGCACGGCCGCGGCGGCAGTCACCGCGCGGCTCATCGCCACGGGGGACAACGTCACGGACGTCGAGGTCAAGACGGACCTCAGCATCACTGGCCGGCCGGCACAGTTCGGGCGCGGCGTCATGCAGGAGGTGAGCGACAAGCTGCTCACGCAGTTCACCGCGTGCCTCGAGACCAGGCTCGGCAATGACCCTGGCCGTGGCGATGGCAGTGCAGGCGGCGAGGAGACCGGCCCGGGCGTGGTCGCTCCGCCTTCGGCGGCCGAGGTCGCTGCAGCGCCGGCGGACACCGAGGCCGACCGTCGTACGCCGATCGCCGCCGAGGCCGAGCGGGTTGCCAAGTCGTCGAGCCGGTCGGCCGCGTCCACCCCGGTGATGTCGGGAATCGCCACGTCGGCGCGGGCGCGACCCGCAGCAGACACGACGGTGTGGTCGCAACCGACGGCCGCCGACACGCCCTGGCCAGCCGGGCCGCCACGAGCCGCGGAGCCGGAGCTGGACCTTGGTGCGACAGTTCTGCCGGTCCTTCTCAAGCGGTACGCGGCGCAGGTCGTCGGCGCGATCGCGGTGCTGTGGGTGCTGAAGAAGGTGCTCAGCCGGGGGTGACGGTCCGCCGCGTCGGAGCACCCTGCTCTGTCAGAGTGGACGCAAACCGCCTAGCGCGGCGATGTGAGCACCCGATTCGGAGCAGACCCATCGCGGGTCGGGTCCGAGCTCGGGCTCGATGGACAGGCTGTGCTCGACCGGGTCCGCGCAGTCGACACACAGCGGCCAGCGGCGCGCCTCGTCGAACAAGGCGTCCTGCACGTCCTGTGCCACGAGCCCATCGACGAAGGATGCGCCCTGCTGCCACT
>JACCUS010000399.1 GCA_013811715.1 Nocardioidaceae bacterium | reverse complement strand
CACCTTCTGCCCGGCAAATGACCCGGTGCCGGCCGCACGATTTCCCAGACTTGCCTCCCTTCGGGGCCGGATAGCCCTATCGTGACAACAAGTATTCCCTCGCCTGGCGGAGTTGGACGTGGACGCAGCGGACATGACGACCGTCCTGTTGGACCTGGCCCTGATCTTGGTGCTGGCGCGAATCGCCGGCTGGGTCTTCGTGAAGATCGGCATGCCGGCGGTCGTGGGAGAGATCCTCGCGGGCGTCCTGCTCGGCCCGAGCCTGCTTGGTGACCTCAGCGCCACGTTGTTCCCCCTAGACACCCGCCCGTTCTTGTCGCTGCTCGCCAACATGGGCCTGGTGCTGTTCATGTTCGTGGTCGGGCTCGAGCTGGACGTGTCCTTGGTCAGGGGCCGCGGCAGGGTGGCCGGTGCGGTCTCGGTCGCCTCCATCGTCTTCCCGTTCGGGTTGGGCATCGCGTTGGCGTGGTACCTCGCTGCCGAGCACAACGAGAGTGGCCAGTTCTGGCCGTTCGCGCTGTTCATCGGAGCGTCGATGTCGGTGACTGCGTTCCCGGTCCTCGCACGGATCCTGACGGACCGCAACATGCATCGCACCGAGACGGGCGGGCTCGCCCTAGCCTGCGCCGCCGTCGACGACGTGCTCGCCTGGACGCTGCTCGCGGTGGTCATCGCCATCAGCCCAGGTGCAGCGTCGGGTGAGGACAACGGCTGGGTGGTGGCGTTGGCGATCCCGTTCGCGCTGCTGGCCCTGCTCGTCATCCGGCCTCAGCTCAACCGACTCACCACCGCCTACAACAAGGCAGGGCGCCTCACCCCCGGCATCCTCGCCGTCGTCCTGGTCGGCCTGCTGGCCTTCTCGGCCACCACCGAGATCCTGCACGTGCACTTCATCTTCGGGGCCTTCCTGTTCGGCGCGATCATCCCGCAGGCCAACGCGGCCGCGATGCGGCACGAGATCCTGGTCCGGCTCGAGCAGATCAGCGTCTTGCTGTTGCTGCCGGTGTTCTTCTTGGTGTCGGGGCTCAACGTCGACGTCCGCGGTCTCGGTGGCGAGCAGCTGGTCCAGCTGGCGCTCATCCTCGCGGTTGCGGTCGGCGGGAAGTACCTCGGTGCGTACGCCGGGGCGCGCCTCAGCAACGTGCCGCCCTGGCAGGCCAGGTCGCTCGGGATCTTGATGAACACACGCGGCCTCACGGAACTCGTGATCCTCAACGTCGGGCGCGAGCTGGAGCTTATCGGCGACGACCTGTTCACCATGCTCGTGATCATGGCCCTGGTGACGACGATGATGACCGGCCCGCTGCTGCGTCGGACCTATCCCGACAAGAGAGTCGCGCGCGACATCGCCGACGCCGAACGTGCCGCCCTCGGTGGCGACGCAGCCGCGTATCGGGCCCTCGTCGTGGCCGACCCGCAGGCCGACAACCTCGACCGTCTCGAGGTGGCCCTCGCGCTTGTCGACGGTCAGCGCCCCGCGGAGGTCGTGGTGGCCAGCCTGCAGCCGCAGCAGTCGCGCAGACTCGACGTCGGCAGCGGGCTCACCGACGAGCTCGCCGCGATCACGGAGTCGATGGAACGGCTCGAGCGGCTGGTACGCCGGGGCGCTGAGGTTGACGTGCCGGTCAAGATCTCCTCTCGACTGAGCAGCGACCCGGCTGGCGACCTGCTGGCGTTGATCGACGCGGTGGAGCCGCAGATGATCGTGCTTGCGTCTCGCGATCAGGTGACGACATCCGTCGCCGCGGCGATGGAGTGCCTGATGGTCATCACCCATACTGACAGAGTGGTGTCGCCCGACACCGACGGCGTGGCTGTGACGTGGCGGCAAAGCGGCGATGAGGACGCGGCTGTGGTCGTCGCCTGTCGGATCGCGGCCTACTATGGCCTTCCACTGCACCTGGCGGCGGCCGAAGGCGCCTCGTCGCGGAGGTTCGCGGCGCTCAGCCAACAGCTGACCGACCGCGGCGTCGACGTACGCCCGAGCGAGCCGCTGCACCCGCTTCGGATCGGGGCCTCCGCGCAGTCCCACGTCGATCTCGCCGTCAGAGCCGAACACGCCCCCGTGCCCGTTGACTGGGCCAGCCAGGATCTCGGGAGCCCTCGAGCTCCACACGCCACGAGCTAGCCGCACGTTGAGGCGGTCAACTGCCCCGGTGCGTGTTGAACGCCAAGGTTCGGTGGCCGATCCGGACCCGGGTTCCGGGGGCCAGCACGTGTTCGCCTCGTTTGGCCATCTGCGTCCATTGGGCCGAGTTCGGTTCGGCGTAGAACGTTCCATTGGTCGAGCCGTTGTCGACGAGCACCACGTCCCAGCGCCGCAGCTCGATGCCGGCATGCACCCGCGAGATCGTGTTCTGGTTGTCGGAGAGGGGGATGCCTCGGCTCTCGCCCGACCGCACCATCGAGTCGGAGTCGGGGTCACGGCCCAGGAGGTAGTTTCCGTCCAGCTGGAACACCGCGCCGTCGTCGAGGACGATGACGCCGAGTGGCGGACGCTTCCCGTCGACGAGGACCGGAGTCTGCTGCACCATGTTGATGCCGCAGACCGCGCAGAAGAGCATCCGCGGATCGTTGAAGTGGTCGTTCTTGCAGAACACCCCCTTCACCTGCGGGGAGTCGGCGTCCACGCGAGCCGACCGTGGCCGCGGCGCGCCAGAGACGACCGGGAGCGGAACGGGTACGTCGTCGTCTTCGATGTCGGCTCCGGGGCCCCCGAGCACCATCGACTCGAAACGCTCCGGCTCCATCTCGAATTGAGGGCGCTTGGGCACTGGCGGGGTCGCCGGGGCCGGGGATGCGAGAGGAGGTGGCGGCACCAGGGGTGGGGTGGCGGCCGGCTTCTCCATCTCAGCAGTCGCCAGCGACTCCTCGCTCGAAGCCTTCTCGGCCGACGCGTCGGCGGCCGTCGCCATCGGGGTCGGCTCCGCTCCCTCCAGCCGCGCCGGCATCGGCGACGAGGCGCCCGCCGACAAGGCGAACCCGCCGGCCTGGACGACGCCTCGCATGAGGTTCAGCAAGGTCGACGTCGGCGCTGCGCCCTCGCCGACGCGGGCCGTAACGCTTCGGACTGGCCAGCGGATCACCCGTTCCACCCACGCAAGCGAGTCGCGCCCGGTCACGTGCTGGCCGTCGATCTCCGCGGTCGCGTCGCCGGAGGCGAACACCACCAGCCCGGCGTGCACCGGAGCCATTGCGATGAAGGGCGGCGGGTCACCCGCCATGTTCGCCAGCTGCAAGGCGAAGCCCCGCACGAGCTGTCGACCGTCGCTTCCGTTCGCGGCTACCATCTCGACGTGGTCAAGCAGCGGCGCGACCGCCTCCTCGTCGGCCGGCGAGACCAGAAGCACGACCCGCCCGAGCCGGGCCAGCATGCCGGCACCTCCATATGGCAGGCATGCCACCGACTCCCACTGGTCGACGGATCCAATTTCGTCTTCTGCACTTACAGGCTCGGCCATGTCAGACAACCCTTCCACCGTGGAACCTCCACCGGATCAGGGGCACCCGCATCGGCCCGTTGACCCAGAGCCAGATCAAGATCCAGATCACCAAGAACAAGATGACGTAGGTCGAGAACGGGGGTGCCTCATCGATCCCGGGGACGACGTCCAGCTTCAACACCAGCCAGACCAGCGCACCTTCGTTGATCGCCGTGATCAGCCCGAACAGCGTGGGCCAGTCCTTCTCCCAGCGGAACTGTTGGATCCCGTGGTAGACGAACTCCCACACCACCCCGAGCACGGTGACGGTGGCCACCACGAGCAACGTTGTCTGGTAGTCGGGGTCGTTCGGCAGGACGGGAGTCAGCGCCAACGTGATGAGACCGCCGAAGACGACCAGCATGAAGATCCGGGTCTGGATACGTCCAGAAAGGGTCAGCAACATCGTCGTCCCCTAGAGCTGCTTGCCGGCAAGCCAGCGGAACCAGTGGGCGGTCGAACGGAACGGCCCGATCTTGTTGCCAAGGCCGTTGCGAGCCAGGTCGTCGGCGATCTCCTGCGCCGCCACCTGAAGCCCCAGGAAGGTGTCGACGCCGGGGAAGTAGCCACCCAGGGTGGTGGCGCCGGAGGCATACATCACGCCACCTTCGCTGCGGGTGCCGCGCACCTCGAACGTCCGCTCGACGTCCAGCCGACCGATCGGGTTGCGACCGGCGCCGCCATGCTCCAGCAGGTCCTTGAGCAGACGGTGCTCGGCGATATCGGCCTCGAGCCCCGTGCAGTCGATCACAAAGTCCGCAGGTATCTGAAGCGGGCCGTGACTGCTCTTGACGTGGTTGATGATCTGCCCGCCATGCGGCTCCATCTTCTCCACGGTGCCCACGACCAGCTGGTACCAACCCTGCTCGCGCCCGGTCTTCATCTGCTTCTGCCAGTAGCGGCGGTACGGCGTGTTGGTGCCGCCGATCCGCTTGTACAGCGTGGCCCGATCCTCGCCCTCCAGGCGGCGCATCCGCTGTTTCAGCTGGCCGCCCCAGACCGACTTCGGATAGTTGAACCCCTGGTAGGCCCAGCCGTCGCTGCCGCGTCGACGCATGAAGACGTTCGGCTTGGCCGAGCCGACACCATCGTTGGACCCGCTGATGAACGTGCGGAACAGGTGGACGATCGTCGTGGGCGCGCCCTTGTTGAGCCGGTCGTCCATCAGCCGCTGCAGCACCCGGGAGGCGACGATCCCGCCGCCACGCACGATCACCGTGCTGGGGTGTTGCAACAGTCGCTCATAGACGTGCTCATGGGACTCGTAGGCGTTAACCACGCGCTGGTAGTCGTTGTGGGTGGTGCGGTACTCTTGCAGGTCGGGGAGGAACCGCAGCCCGGGATATCCGACGGCGAGATGCACGAACCTGGACCGGTACGCGAGCCGCTTCGTCACCGTCGCCCCCTCCGGAGGGGTCAAGATTGTGAAGTAGCCGCCACCGATCCGTCGGCGTACGACGCGAACCAAGCCCTTGGCGAGCATCTGCGGATAGCGGATCCGGTTCGCCTCCCGCTCCAGCGACTCGAAGACCTGTCCGGCTTTCGGCGTCCAGTAGTCGTCGAAGATCGGCTCGAGGAAGACCTGCCGCAACGCCGCGAGCCGCTTGGTGCCCCACGCCTCACTCAACGCGTACGACGGGAAGCCCCAGATGTTGTCCGGGCGAGACGCGGAGTCGGAGCGGAGCCGCTCGCCCCGGGGGATCTGCGAGACCCGAGTGAGGTACTCGTAGGTCTGCCAGGGATGGTCCAGCGCCGACAGCACTTTGATCTGCTCGGGAGGAACTCCGGCGATGCGGAGGTAGTCGCACAGCACGAAGCTCCCCATCCCGCCGCCTACCGTGACGAAGGGGATGTCGATGATGGGAATACCCGCCCGCGCGACGATGTCGTCGGTCCAGTAGTCGGCGGCCAGCATCTCCGCGCTGATGTCCCCCGGCACTTCCTTAGCGGGCAGGTACTCCTGCCCCGGCGACGGGAAAACCGTGCCAACCGACTGAGGTTCCAAGGCCGTTCCTTCCCAAGAAATGGCGATGCAGTGGCAGGTTACACCCGGCCACAGCACTGCGTACCGGGAAAGAAAATCTTGGCCGATTCGGGTTGCCGGAGGCGACGGTCGTGCCATGCTAAGCACGGCAACGCCTCAGATGATGTCGGACGCCGTGAGAAGGAACTTGGCATGCAGGGAATCGCTGACTACGAGTTCGTACAGATGATCGGCGAGTCGAACTACGGCGAGAACTACCTCGCCCGCACGCCTGATCGGCTACAGGTTCCCGACGAACACGTCGTGGTCAAGGTGATCTCCGGCCCAACCTCCGAGGACGCCTACCGCCGAGCCACTCGGGAGCTCAAACACTTCTCACTCGCCCGCTCGGACAAGCTCGTTTCGCTGTACGACGTGGGGCGACAAGGCGGCACCTTCTACCACGTGATGGAGCATCTGCCGTTGGGGTCTCTGCAGCGCCCGACGAGACAGCTGTCCCGGACGGAGTCGACCCGGGCGGTCGCGCACGCGGCCGAGGCGGCTCACGCGCTGCACGAGCGTGGGATAGCGCATCGTGACATCAAGCCCGCCAACATCATGCTCCACGAGGGAGGCGGCAAGCTGTCCGATCTAGGGCTCTCGCAGTTGCTGTCTCCCGGGATGGTGTTCACCGGGCTCGGCCAGATCGGCCTGGAGTTCACCGACCCGGCGATCTTGGTCGGCGCCGAGGCCTCCCGAGCGACCGACATCTGGTCGCTCGGCGCGACACTGCACTACGCGCTGACCGGTTCGAGCGTGTATGGAGAGCTGCCGACGAATGAGCCCTTGCTTCTGGTCCGGGCGATTCTGGCCGCTGCGCCGGCCATCTCCTCCCACCTGGACGCCGAGTCCGCTGCCGTGATCAGCCGCTGCCTGGACGCCGACCTCAGCCAGCGCCCCGGCACCGCGGCCGAGCTCGCCACCCAGATCTCCGCCCTCAGCTGATCCCTCGTCCTCGGCAAGGAAATTTGCCGAAAACGTCTCCTTGGTGTGTGCGCTTCGTCTTACCATGAAGTGGCTCTCTACAGGGTGCGGGCGGAGGTGAATCATGGAGCTGCACGAGCGGTTGCACGCGCTCGGCGTCGAGTTGGGGACCGGTGTCTTCGACGACGCCGACAGCTTCCGTGGCGCGCTGGACGACTTCTTGGACGAGGGCAGCGCCAGCACCGGTGACATCAACTTGTTGGTCGACGCGGTCCGGCTCGGCGCGTTCGG
>JACCUS010000390.1 GCA_013811715.1 Nocardioidaceae bacterium | reverse complement strand
GGCGCGGAGTCCCCGGTGGCCGGTGGCGCGGTGGCGGGCGGCGACTGGGGAGCGGGAGCCTGTGCAGCCGGTGCTTGGGCAGCGGGCGCCTGCGGCGCCACCTCCGCGGCGGCGGGCGACGGGACCGCCTCCACGCTCGGCGCCGTACGCAGCGGGGATAAAGAGCCGTTGGATGCCGCCGGTTCCTCGTCGGAGGTCGCCTCGGCTGGTGTCGCGGCCGTGTTGGCGGGCCCCTTCTTAGCGGCCTTCTTGGCCTCCTTGGCGGCAGCCGCCGACTTCCAGGCTTCGCCGTGCTCTTCCTCGAGCCGGCGCGCTACCGGCGCTTCGACCGTCGAGGAAGCCGACTTGACGAACTCCCCCATGTCTTTGAGTGCAGCAAGGATGTCCTTGCTCGGCACTCCGAAATCCTTGGCGAGTTCATGGACTCTGGCTTTAGCCACGTTTCTCCTTCTGGGGGCGGTCCGAACCCGAGAAGGGTGCGGACCGGGTTAGGTGTTGGGCCTACTCATCGGACGAGTCTCATTGAGATGTCATGAGCTGCAGCTCCGCTCTCTCACTGGTCAACCCAGTCGTTCGCTGGTGACGTCAAGCCTCGGGCGAGGCTTGACGGTGTGACTCGATCCATGATCGCAGACCACTCAGATCGAGCGGCCCCTCGAGCCGAAGTGCCCGGGGAAGCGCCCGACGGCGCTCGGCGAGATCGAGACACGCGGACGTGGGGTGCAGGTGCGCTCCACGTCCCGCCATCCTGCCACGTTCGTCGGGTACGGCGAACCGGGTGGTTCCGCCGCCCGCCACGGCGACACGCAACAGGTCGGACTTCGCCGCACGCTCCCGGCACCCCACACAAGTGCGGACGGGGGAGGCGCGACTCATCTCACGGCAGTCTACCCGCTTCGGCCGACTGGCTGCGACCCGCCGACGCGCAGCCGTCGCCGGGCTACGCCAAAGCGGGCGCCTCGTCAGAGCGGATGTCGATGCGCCAGCCGGTCATCCGGGCGGCCAGCCGCGCGTTCTGCCCCTCCTTGCCGATAGCCAAAGACAGCTGATAGTCGGGGACCACGACGCGCGCCGAGCGGGTGGCCTCGTCGACGATCTCGACCGAGGCCACCTGTGCCGGTGACAGCGCATGCGCGATCATCTCGGCCGGGTTCTCCGACCAGTCGACGATGTCGATCTTCTCACCGTGCAGCTCGCTCATCACGTTGCGGACCCGCTGCCCCATCGGACCGATGCAGGCACCCTTCGGGTTGACGCCCTCGACCGACGTGCGGACGGCGATCTTGGTGCGGTGGCCCGCCTCCCGGGCGATCCCGGCGATCACGACGGTGCCGTCGGCGATCTCGGGCACTTCGAGCGCGAAGAGCTTCTTGACCAGGTTGGGGTGCGATCGCGACAGCATCACCTGCGGTCCCTTGTGGCCCTTCCGGACGGTGACGACCAGGCACCGGAGCCGCTGCCCGTGGTCGTACCGCTCCCCTGGCACCCTCTCGGCGGCCGGCAGCACCGCCTCGATCTTCCCCAGGTCGACGAGAACCATGTCGGGGTCACGCCCTTGTTGCACCACCCCGGAGACGACGTCGCCCTCCTTTCCGGAGAACTCGCCGAACCGCAGGTCGTCCTCGGCGTCGCGCAGCCGTTGGAAGATCACCTGCTTCGCGGTCGCCGCTGCTATCCGCCCAAAGCCCGCCGGGGTGTCGTCCCACTCCCGAGTGACCTCACCGGACTCGTCGCGCTCGCGCGCCAGCACCGTCACATGACCGGACTTGCGGTCGAGTTCGACCCGGGCGTCCTCGGCCGCCCCGGGCGTGCGCTGGTAGGCCGTCAGCAACGCCTGCTCGATGGCATCGACGAGGACAGCCAACGAGATCTCCCGCTCGCGCTCGAGCGAACGCAGGATCGTCATGTCGATGTCCACCGCTCACTCCTTCTCTGGCTTGGCGCGCTCTCCCGGGCGACGCCGGTTGAACTCGATCTCGACTCGCGCCTTGGCAACGTCGGCGTACGCGAGGTCGCGCTGAGTGCCGTCGACGTCAAGGGTGGCCCCGGCGTCGTCGGCGTCGATGATGCGGCCGGTGAACCCGCCGCTGTGATGGGTCTGCACCTGCACGAGGCGGTGGACGTTGCGCCGCCAGTGCCGCGGCTGGGTGAGCGGCCGGCCGACGCCGGGTGAGGTGACTTCGAGCGTGTAGGGGTCGTCGTTGAGGGTGTCGGCGTCGTCGAGCAGCCCGCCTATCAGCTGGGTCGCCGCTGCGATGTCGTCGAGGGTGGCGCCGCCGTCCTTGTCGACCAGCACCCGCACGAGCCTGCGCCGCCCCGCATTGGAGACCTCGACGTCCTCGAGGTCGAGGCCGCTGGAGGACAGCGGCTGGCTCAACATTTCGAGGAGAGCGTCCTTGGGCTGTCGGCCGGTCATGGGCGGTCCTCCTCGATCTTGTGTTGTCGGCGTGCAGCGCCAGCCTAGCGGGCGGGACAGCCCTTGGTCTCCCCGGTCGGGTACGGTCACACGCGTGAACAGCGCTGCCACCCCGTCGGCGAGTCGCCGGTCGGTTCTGCAGGTCGCGGGGCTGGGCATCGCCGCTGCCTTGACCGGCTGCACACTCTCGGACGGGTCGACATCCGCTCGTCGTACGACGACCCCACCCGCCCCCACCGGTGGTCAACCGGTCGACGCCGATGTGGTGCTGTTGACCAGGGCGATCGCTGACGAAGAGGTCCTGTTGGACTACTGCCGCGACCTGGTCGGCGCACATCCCACGCTGGTCGAGCTCGTTCGGCCCGTCCAGGCGAGGCAGCGCGACCACGTCGGCGCGCTCCGGGCCGCGCTGACCCGAGCTGACCCCAGACCAGCCCAACGACCGCCCGGGCGGGTGCCGGGTAAGGCGAGGGTCGCCGTCACGACGCTGACGCAACTGGCATCCGGCGCGGAGCAGGACCGGTTCGCCGACTGCCTGGCCGCCGAGTCCGGACTGCTCGCCCGGCTGCTGGCCTCGATCTCCGCGTCCCACGCCGTCACCGTCGAGCTCACCAGGACGCGGCGGTGAAGGCGCTGGAGGCACCTTCGGCGCTGCAGGACTGCTTGCGCGCCGAGCACGCCGCTGTCTACGGG
>JACCUS010000386.1 GCA_013811715.1 Nocardioidaceae bacterium | reverse complement strand
GTCCACGACCGACCGCCGGAGTGCACGGTGACCGCTCCGGGCTGGGCCGACTCCACCCAGATCGCCGCGGATGTCTCGTCGACGTAGCGCAGCAGCGGGCCGAGGACCAACCGATCATCTGTCACGGGTCATTTCTACACTGTGCGGCCGCACCCGGGCACCGTCACAGCCGAATCAGCCGTGGTGCTCGTGTGGAGCCGAGGGCGGCGACCCCGCCTCGTCGCCGGGGCTCACAACCACGAACTGCCCCATCATGCCGGAGTCCTCGTTGGCCAACAGGTGGCAGTGGAACATGTACGGCCGGTCCGGGTCGGCGTAGTCGGAGAACGCCATCACCAGTCGCGCCGTCTCACCGGGCCGCAGCAAGACGGTGTCCTTCCAGCCGGCCAACGACGGCGAAGGCTCTGCGCCGGCGATGTCGAGGATCTGGAACTGCACGTCGTGGACGTGGAAGCTGTGCGGCTGGCCGTCGTCGTTCGTGACCCGCCACTCCTCGGTCGTGCCGAGCGCAACCGTCTCGCCGATCCGTTCCATGTCCATGTTGGCGCCGTTGATCTGGGTGCCGGACAGGCTGAACTCGCGGGTGGCGGCCGCCGCCGCGGGGTCGAGCTCTGGTACGTCGACCAGCTGGCCTGGCAGCGGTGGTGACTGGCGCAGCCTCTCGGCGGCACGCAGCTGCACGATGTCCAAGGTGTCATCGCCGCCAGCGAGCCGGGTGGTCAAGAAGTTGGATCCCAGGTCAGCGGGATAGCTGCGCAGGACGGTCTGCTCGCCGGGCGCCATCTGGACGACGATCTCGGCGCGCTCTCCCGGCGACAGCAGCAGCCTGTCGGTCTGGTGAGGTGCCTCGAGCAGCCCGCCGTCGCTGGCCACCATCGCGAAGGTGCGGTCGTCGTCGAACCCGAAATTGTAGATCCGGGCGTTCGACGCGTTCAGCACCCGCAGTCGGACCAGCTCTGTCTGCACGTCCAGGTAGGGGCCGACCGTGCCGTTGACAACCACCGTGTCACCGACGAAGCCGGTCGTGTTCAAGAAGCGGGCGCCCTCCTCCATCTCGCCGTCATCGTCGAAGGACCGGTCCTGCACGACGAGCGGCACGTCGTCGACGCCGTACTCGTGCGGGAGGTCGAGCCGCCGGCTCTGTGCGTCGTCCAGGAGGAACATGCCGGCGAGCCCGCGGAGCACGTGGTCGGCGGTGGCGCCGTGCAGGTGCGGGTGGTACCACAGCGTGGCGGCGGGTTGGTCGACCTGCCATGTGGGCGACCAGGTCTCGCCCGGGGCGATCATCTGGTGCGGCCCGCCGTCCATCCGTGCCGGGAGGTGCATACCGTGCCAGTGCAAGGTGGTCTCCTCGCCGACGTGGTTGGTGACGTTGACCAGCACCTCCTCGCCGCGTCGCGCCCGCAGGGTCGGCCCGAGGTAGTCGCCGTTGATGCCCCATGTGGGGGTCGGCTGACCCTGGCCGAGGTCGGCGCTGCCCTGTTGGAGCCCGAGGTCGAAGACCCGACGACCCTGGTCGTCGACCCGAGACGGGGCGAGCGGCGGAATCGCCAGCGGACGCTCGAACGCCACCTTGCCGGCGGTGTCGGTCTCGGCGGAGACATAGGTCCAGCCGAGGAGCGCCGCCAGCAGGGCGACGAGGAGCACGACGACGCGTGCGGAGCGGACGACGAGCCGGCGCAGCCGGGAGCGGCGCCGACGAGGCGTTTCCTGGCCGTCCAGGACGGGGGCTCGAGTCATGGGTCCGACCTTGTCAAGCAGGGTGCGTGCCGCGCATCAGGGATCGCCCCCGCTTGCCCCCGGAGGCCCGTCTGGGTCGGCTCAGGCGTAGCCGAGGTCGTGCAGCCGGTCGTCGTCGATCCCGAAGTGGTGCGCGATCTCGTGGGCGACGGTGATCTGCACCTGTCGGCGTACCTGGTCGCGGTCATCGCAGACCGCCAGGGTCGGCAGCCGGTAGATCGTGATGCGGTCGGGGATCGCCATAAGGTACGCCGAGTCGCGCTCCGTCAGCGGCACGCCTTCGTAGAGCCCGAGCAGGAACCTCTCGTCGGCGGACTCCTCCTCGACGAAGATCGCCACGTTGTCCATCAGACGCGCGAGCTCAGGCGGCAGGTCGTCAAGCGCGTCTGAGACCAGGTCTTCGAACTCGGCGCGATCCAGGTCGATCATGTCGACCAGAGTAGGCACGACGCCCGGTATCAACGTGGTGGGCGCGGCCCTGCTCGCCGCGCTGCTGTCCGCAGGGGTTCGCGTCTGGCGTCCCTTCGCTCCGGCAGTCGGGTGTGCAGGCGGCACTCTCGTCGCCGCGGTAGTTGCCTGCCAGTTCGTCCGCTCGGTTGATGGGCGTGCTGACCTTGTCGCTTGCAGCCTTGGCGCTGGGGTTTGGAGGCAGCGAGGCGCTGCGC
>JACCUS010000377.1 GCA_013811715.1 Nocardioidaceae bacterium | reverse complement strand
TTCCACGACCTGATGGCGGCCACGCTGCAGAAGTTCGGCGTACCGCCCACCGGCAAGCGACAGCCCGCGCTGCCCGTGGAGTGGTGAGCGTCGCTACCCTTCGGCTGTGTCCTCCCATGCCTCCGAGGTGACCGTGCCGACGCGGCCCGCTGCGACCCGCCCCGTCTCGCTGGCCGCGGTGGCGGAGCACTCGGAGGCCGCGTTCGGGTCAGGTCCCGACCGTGCTGCCGCCGTCGCCAGGACTCAGGTCACAGGCGTCGCACAGGCGTCACGACAGGTCAGACCTGGGGACCTCTACGTCGCCCGGCCCGGTGGGAGCACCCATGGCGCGCACTTCGTCGCAGCCGCGGAGGCAGCGGGCGCCGTCGCCTGGATGACCGACACTGCCGGCGCGAAGATCGGTGCCGACTCACACCTGCCGTGCCTGGTCGTCGACGACCCTCGCCACGTGCTCGGCTCCACTGCTGCCATGGTCTACGGCAGGCCCGCCGAGCGCCTGACCATGATCGGGATCACCGGCACGCAGGGTAAGACGACAACGACACGGCTCATCGAGGCGGGGTTGTCCGGTGCCGGTGCCGTCAGCGCCGTCATCGGCACGATGGGCACATCCGTCGCGGGGCATCCCGTCTCGAGCCTCTTGACCACGCCCGAGGCGCCGGACCTGCACGCGCTCTTCGCGGTCATGGTCGAGCACGGGGTCGAGGTGTGCGCGATGGAGGTCTCGAGCCACGCGCTCGAGGTCGGCCGCGTGGACGGGGTGGTCTTCGACCTCGCGGTCTTCACCAACTTCGGCCGTGACCACCTCGACTTCCACGAGACCGTTGAAGCGTACTTCGCCGCGAAGTCCGGGCTGTTCACTGCCTCTCGCGCGCGGCGGGGGCTGATCAACGTCGACGACCCCACCGTCGTACGCCTGCTCGAATCGGCGTCGATCGAGCTCAGCACGTTCTCGGCGTCCGGCGCAGACGCGGACTGGCGCGCCTCTGCCGTCGCCACCAGCGGGACCGGATCACGGATGACCATCTCAGGTCCCGGAGTGCGGGTGGCTGCGTCCGTGGCTCTTCCAGGGGCGTTTAACGTGACGAACGCTCTGTGTGCCCTTGCGGCGATCGGTGAGGTAGGACTGGACATCCCGGCGGCGGCGGAAGCCATCGGTGCAGTGGGCAACGTGTCCGGCCGGATGGAGCGCATCGACCGTGGACAGGGTTTCCTTGTCATCGTCGACTATGCGCACAAGCCCGATGCGATCACAGCGGCGCTGGAGGCGCTCCGGCCACTGACGCCAGGCAGGCTCATCATCGTGCTCGGGGCAGGCGGGAACAGAGACATCGGCAAACGGCCGCTGATGGGCCAGGTGGCCGCCTCGCTGGCTGACGTGGTCGTCGTGACAGACGACAACCCGCGAGCGGAGGACCCGCGGTTGATCCGGTCCCAGGTCATCTCCGGCGCGGACACGGTCACCGCCGGCGCAATCGTTCGTGAGATCGGCGACCGCGAGCTGGCGATCACCACGGTGCTGCGGGAGGCTGCGGCTGGCGACACCGTTGTCGTCGCCGGCAAGGGGCACGAGACCGGTCAGGAGATCTCCGGGTCGATCTATCCGTTCGACGACCGTGAGGTCGTCACGGCTGTGCTCGGGCAGCTGACTGGGGCCGGGGGTCCGGAGTGATCCCGCTGACACTTCGGGAGATAGCGTCGATCGTCGACGGCACCCTGGCGGACGCGACAGGTGACGAACATGTGACCGGCGCATCCTTCGTCGACTCCCGGTACGCCGTCTCGGCGGGCCTCTTCGTCGCCGTGGTCGGCGAGCACGTCGACGGTCACGACTACGCGGCGCACGCTGTCAGCTCCGGTGCCGCGGCCGCGCTCACCACGAGGCAGGTCGGGGTGCCGGCCGTCGTCGTCCGTGACACTGTCGTCGCGTTGGGTTTGCTGGCGCGCCATGTGGTCGCAGCGTTGCCGTCGATGTACGTCGTCGGCGTCACGGGCTCACAGGGCAAGACGAGCACCAAAGACCTCCTGGCGCAGGTGTGCGAGCGTTCCGGCGACACCGTTGCCCCCGCCGAGTCGCTCAACAACG
>JACCUS010000354.1 GCA_013811715.1 Nocardioidaceae bacterium | reverse complement strand
GCTTGGTCGATCCGGTTGTGCGGCTCGCTGTGGCGGTGGTAGCGGCCTGTCTGCTGGGCAGCCTGCTACTCCGGGCCTCGTCGGACAAGGAGGGTGCCGAGGACGAGCCGGCCAGCGAACGGTCGCCGCAATCGCGGCTTCCGCGCACCTTGACAAACCTCAGACACACCCTCGCAGTGATCGCCACCGGCGCCCTCCTCTGGTGGCTGCCCCGGCTCGACACCACACCCGAGGCGATGTTGCTCGCAGCGGTGTACGCCTTGGCCGTGCTGCTGATGACCCCGGAGATCGTCGCACCGATCCTTCGCCGCTTGCCGACCGGCGCCGCCAGCATGCGTCTCGCTCGCCGGCAGTTGTTACGCGACTCGGGTCGGTCAGGAATCGCAGTGGCGACCCTCGCGGCCGTCCTCGGGCTGCCACTGGGCTACCTGGCCCTGCTCGACACCATGATCCGGACGGCGGAGGCGGGGGTCATCTCCGGGGTCGCCCCCCAGCAGATCTCACTGGAGCCGCGAGGAGGGAAGTTCCTCCCACCACCCCGAGCCGTCGTCGACACCGTGGAGGGCCGGATCGGGCTCACCGACCCCGTCCGGCTGCGCTACCTATGGTCGAAGAACACCTTCGTTCTCATTGGCGGTACAGGCAACGGAGCCGTCCTCGCACTCGACTCGCCCGAGGACGTCGCCAGGTTCGGGGACCTGCAACTGTCGACCGAGCAGCAGACGCTGCTCACCGAGGGCGGGATGCTCACCTGGGACGACCAGGAGGGGGACCGGCGCACGCTCAGCCTTCCGGATGGCGCAACCCAGCGCTCAGTGGCAGAGTTGCCGGTGGCGGCGGCAGAGTTCGCCCAGGCATGGCAACAGGGCACGTCCGGCGTGCTGTTGACCTCTACCGCGCGGCGGCTCGACCTGCCCGTGAGCAGTGGTGCCTTCGTGTACACAGGGGTGTCGGACGACGAGGCAGCGGCAGCCAGGCGCGCGGTCCTCGACGCCGGGCTCGACCCCAAGCAGGTGGTGATCTACGAGTCCCCGGATGGCATCTATGTCCCCGAGGCGCTCTACGCCTCAGCGGTGGGCTTGATGCTCATCGTCCTGGGAACCAGCGTGGTCGTAGCGCGGACCCAGGTCGCGACACTGCGCAGCTACCTGGGCGGTCTCATTGCCATCGGGCTTCCGGTTGGATGGGTGCGGCAGGTGATCGTCCTCCAGAACACGGCGATCGTCGCAATGAGCACCGTGCTGGCGCTGGTACTCGCTATCCCGCCGGTCGTCATCACCGCCGCGCTCATCCCGGACTTCGTCCTCAGCCTTCCCTGGCGGTGGATCGGCCTCGTGATCGTCGCGTTCTTCGTCGCCGTGCTGGGCGCGACCATGATCTCCAGCCGCCGGCTGCGGGCCGCCGACCGATTCGCGACCTGAGAACCCCAAACATGCGCTGACGCCACCCACGGCTGCGGTGCGACAGACGAGTATCGGTTCTCGCCACCGCTTGCCCCTTCAGGTCAGCGCCGCCGCGATCGCCGTCGCCGCCTCGGCTACCAGTCCGGACACCGAGTTCTCGTCGAGCTCAGCCAGCGTGACGACGCCGACCGACGCCTCCAGCCCCGGCACGCCCAGGATCGGCGCGGCCAGGCCGCGTGCGCCCTGCTGCAGCTCGCCTTGGGTGGACACCACTGACCCGTCACCGGACCGGCCGGACATGATCGCCCTCCCGGCCGCCCCACGAGACACCAAATGCCGGCTCCCCACCCGGTAGCCCACGTGGAACTCGGTCCAGCTCGGCTCGACCACGGCGACGGCGAGCGCCTCCTCGCCGTCCAGGAGGGTCAGATGCGCCGTGGCGCCTGCAGCGTCGGCGAGCTCGCGCAGCAACGGCAGGGCCGTTTGCCGGATCCCCGGATGGGTGGCGGCCGCGAGCTGCATGATCCCCAGCCCGAGGCGGACCTGACCGTCGGCGAAGCGACGTACCAGGTCGTGCTCGGCCAACGTGGCCAGCAGCCGGTAGACGACAGGTCGTCCGACCTCGAGCCCGGCGGCGAGTTCGGTCACCGTCAGGCCGCCGGCGCCGCTGCCGGCCACCAGCCGGAGCAGCCGGATGCCGCGGTCGAGCGTCTGCGACGTCTCGACACCGAGTGTCATGGCCTACTCCCGAGCTGAGCGGATGCGGCCGGTCACCTCGCCCAGCGTCACCCAGCTGCCGTCGGGCCTGGGTGCCGATCCGGTCAGGGTCACGACGTCACCGTCCTCGAGGAAGCCGCGACCACCGCCGTCGTCCAGCTTCACGCGCTCGGTGCCGTTCCACGTCAGCTCGAGCAGGCTGCCGAAGGTGTCGGCCGCATCCCCGCTCACGGTCCCCGAGGCGAAGAGGTCACCCGTGCGCAGGCTCGCCCCGTTCACGGTCATGTGCGCCAGCATCTGAGCCGGTGACCAGTACATGCTCCGGTAGTCTGGCGCCGATACCACCGAGCCGTTGATGGCGACCTCGAGCCGCAGGTCGAGGCCCCACAGCTCGTCGTCTGCCTCTCCTTGCAGATAACGCAGTACGGCGGGGTCTTGCCGAGGCAGCGGCACCTCGGCATCGATAAACGCGTCGAGCGGCACCACCCACGCGGAGATGCTGGTGGCGAACGACTTCCCCAGGAACGGGCCGAGCGGGACGTACTCCCATGCCTGGATGTCCCGAGCGCTCCAGTCGTTGAGGAGCACCACGCCGAAGATGTGGTCCCGCGCTGACCCGACCGCCACCGGCTCCCCGAGAGGCGACGAGCATCCGACGACGAACCCCACCTCGCATTCGAGGTCCAGTTTGGTGCTCGGCCCGAAGATCGGCGCCGCGCTCGGGTCGGGGCTCCGTTGTCCGCTGGGTCGGACGACGTCGGTCCCCGACACCACGACAGTTCCGGCGCGGCCGTGGTAGCCGATCGGCAGGTGCTTCCAGTTCGGTGGCAGGGCGGGGGAGTCGGGTCGAAAGATCCGCCCGACGTTGGAGGCGTGTGACTCGCTGGCGTAGAAGTCGACGTAGTCGGCCACCTCGACGGGCAGGAGCATGTCTACCTCACCCAGGTCGACCAGGTGCGCCGTCAAGGTGTCGCGGCGCGTGTCATCGGTGAACAGCGACACCACCCACCGCCGGACGTCGCGCCAGACCGCGGGCCCGAGCCGCATCAGCGGGTTCAGCGACGAGGCGGCGAAGACGTCCGCATGCGGGTGCCGCGCCTCCCGCGCCATGGCTGCGAGTTCGAGCGCGGAGTCGCCGATGCGCACACCAACCGTCGGTTCGCCGCCACGTCGGCTGAAGACGCCGTACGGCAGGGTCGCGAGCCCGTAGGCGGCGTCGTCGGGTACGTCGAACCAGGTCACACGTCCTCCTTGTCGATGAGCTGGAGGGCCACCAGGTCGTTCACCGGGTCCTGGACACCGCAGCAGCCGAAGGACACGAACGCCGATCGCACGCCGCTGAACTGGTCCTCGGTCCAAGACGTGACCGTCGCCGCCAGCCGTCCGGCGTCCCGCTCGCCCAGCAGGGCTGCCAACGTCGGCTCGGCCGCCCCGCGTCGCGCCGCCTCGACGGCAACCAACAGGTTGAGGAACCCATGGTGCTCGAACCCCGTGTCCGCAGCGGTGAACCGCGCGGCATGGTGCAACCCGGCGGTGAACTTCATCGGGGCCTCGGCTGCGGCGGCGGCCATGACCACCGCGACCAACTGGTCAATGCTCGGGAAGGCTTCGGGCGTCGTACCACCGGTCCGGTACTTCCCGATGACGGCCTCACCGCGCGCACGACTCCTGGCGATCTCTGCGAACGCCTCGAAGCCGGCCGGGTCTGCCGACACCTCGCAGGCGAGCACACGGCCGGTGCCTCCCGCCGGCAGTGGCAGCTGACGCACCACGGTCTCGGAGCCGATCACCCTGACGTCGGCGGGCACGTCCGAGGGGAGCTCTGCCGACCCGATCAGGCCAACCTCGACGTCGGGGGCGCCGGCGTGGGCATGAGCGGCGACAAACTCGGGCCACCGGTCGCAGTGGACCAACAGCGGGCCGACGAGGTCGGCGTACCAGGAGGCTCGATGCGCTAGGTGCGCGTCGAGGGCGGCGGCCGAGGTGGCGTTCCCCGGGGGGAACATCGCGGCGTCGTCGAGCAGGCCGCTGAACAGCAGCCGCAACGGCGACATCCTCGTCGTTGACACCACGCCACCGTACTGGAATCGTGAAGAAAGAGATACACGGTCGTCCGGATAACGGACACGCTCGGAAGGTGGAGTCATGGCGCACTACAGATCGACGGGGTTCATCCCACCCAAACGGCACACCCAGCACCGACTCGACGACGGTTCGCTGGCCTTCGAGGAGCTGATGGGCGAGGAGGGGTTCTCGTCTGACTCCTCGCTGCTCTACCACCGCAACCTGCCCTCGCGCATCGTGCGCGCCGAGATGTGGACACCCGGTGACCTGGCGACCGCGCCGAACCACCCGCTCAAGCCGATGCATCTGCGGCTGCACGACCTCTTCAAGCCCGACGACGTGGGTGACATCGACGTGGTCCGCGGCCGGCGCCTTGTGCTCGGAAACGGCGACGTCCGCATCTCCTACGTGGTCGCGGGCGCGCCCTCACCGCTGTACCGGAACGGCATCGGCGACGAGTGCCTGTACGTCGAGCGGGGCAGGGCGCGGGTCGAGACCGTGTTCGGCACCTTCTCCGTGGGGCCGGGCGACTACGTCATCGTGCCGCGAGCCACCACCCACCGATGGATCCCGGATGCGGGCGAGGAGCCTGTGCGCGTCTACTGCATCGAGGCCAACTCGCATATCGCCCCGCCCAAACGCTATCTGTCGAAGTACGGCCAGCTGCTGGAGCACGCGCCGTACTGCGAACGCGACCTGCGCGGCCCCGACGGCCCGCTGCTGGCCAACGAGATCGGCGCCGACCCCGCCGCCGAGTGCGAGGTCTACATCAAGCATCGCGGGAACGGGCCGAGCGGTGTGGCCGGCACCGTCTACAGCTACCCCTTCCACCCGTTCGACGTGGTCGGCTGGGACGGCTGCCTGTACCCCTATGCCTTCAACGTGGCCGACTTCGAGCCGATTACCGGTCGGGTGCACCAGCCACCGCCGGTGCATCAGGTCTTCGAGGGCCAGAGCTTCGTCGTGTGCAACTTCGTGCCGCGCAAGGTCGACTACCACCCGCTGTCGATCCCGGTGCCGTACTACCACTCCAACGTCGACAGCGACGAGATCATGTTCTACGTCGACGGCGACTATGAGGCGCGCAAGGGCTCTGGCATCGGGAAGGGATCCGTCACGGTGCACCCGGGGGGGCACGCGCACGGCCCGCAGACCGGCGCCTACGAGAAGTCGATCGGGGTCGAGTACTTCGACGAGCTCGCCGTCATGGTGGATACGTTCCGGCCGCTCGAGGTCGGAGAGGGCGGGCGGGCCGCGGACGACGGCGCCTACGCCTGGTCGTGGGCGCAGAACACCGGCGCGGCGCCGGACGCGAGCGGCTGACCGCGGCCGCTTCGCGGCGTACTAAGGTTTCACTGTGGCGCGGGGGCTCACCGCGAAGCCTGCACAGTGATCGCGAACGGAGGGTTGCGTGGCCGACGAACCCATCGAGGTCACCGACCGCATCCTCACGTGGCCCAACGCATTGAGCATCGCCCGGCTCTGCGGGGTGCCGCTGTTCTTGTGGCTCGTGCTGGTGCCCGAATCGGACGGCTGGGCGATCCTCGTCTTGATGGTCTCCGGCATCACCGACTGGGCCGACGGCAAGCTGGCGCGCACGCTGAACCAGACCTCCAAGGTCGGGGAGGTCCTCGACCCGGTGGCGGATCGGCTGTACATCCTCGCCGTCGTCCTCGGGCTGGCGCTGCGCGACATCATCCCCTGGTGGCTGGCGCTGATCTTGCCGCTGCGGGATGTCTTCTTGTTCACCTTGGTGCCGTTCTTGCGCACCCGGGGCTTCAGTGCGCTGCCGGTGCACTTCTTGGGGAAGGCCGCGACCGCGAACCTGCTGTACGCCTTCCCGCTGCTCCTGCTCGGCGACGGGACCGGATCCCTGCAGACCCTCGCGGACGTGTTCGGGTGGGCCTTCGCCATCTGGGGAACCGGACTCTACTGGTGGGGCGGCCTCTTGTACGCCTACCAGGTGGTCCAGTTGATGAGAATGCCCCCGCAGCGGGTCGAAGAGACGTCGTGAGCGGGTCCAGCATCCCGAGGCCCCCAGACCCGCCGGCACGTCGAGCTGTCGGGCTGCTCGCTCAGGTGATGACCAACACCCTGGACGAGGACTACGCCGTCGCCGCGGCGCGCAAGCGGCAGGAGCCGAGCGCAAAGTCGCGGTCCACCGGAGGTGTCGCCGTGGTGGCGGTGTTGGCCGTGTTCGGCCTGCTGCTGGGCGTCTCGGCACTGACGACGGAGCAGAACCAGCCGTTGGCGGCAGCGGAGCGCGCCGAGCTGATCGAGGAGATTCGGCACCGAGAAGCTCGGGTCGACGACATGTACGACGACCTGACCACCGTCCGGACCCAGGTCGCCGGGCTGCAACGGGGGCTGACCCAGCAGATCACGAGCGACAACCAGCTCCGCGACCGGCTGCAGATGCTCGGAGTGGCGGCAGGCACGGTCGCCGTCACCGGGCCCGGCATGGCCATCACTGTCGACGACGCGGCAGGCGCCTCCGGAAGCACCGAGGGCGTCATCACCGACAGTGACCTCCAGGGCCTGGTCAACGGCTTGTGGATGGCCGGAGCGGAAGCCATCGCGATCGACGGGCACCGGCTGACCACGCTGACCGCCATCAGGTTCGCCGGACAGGCGATCACCGTCGACTACCGCTCGCTGACGCCGCCGTACCTGATCGAGGCGGTGGGCGATCCGAACAGCCTCGCGGCCCGGTTCCTCCAGACATCGGGTGGGCAGCTGTGGCTGGGGCTCAGGGACAACTTCGGTGTCACCTTCGACATGGTGGCGGAGCAGAACATGACCGTGCCCGCGGACCCTCATGAGGTTCTTGGCTACGCGGAGCGGGGGAGTCAGTGATCGCGGTAGTGGGACTGCTCCTCGGGGTGCTCGCCGGCCTGTTCCTCGAGCCCACCGTGCCGACCAGCCTGCAGCCCTACCTGCCGATCGCGGTCGTGGCCGCACTCGACGCCGTTTTCGGGGGTCTGCGAGCCTTCTTCGACGGCATTTTCGACGACAAGGTTTTCGTCGTGTCGTTCGTGTCCAACGTCTTGATCGCCGCCGTCATCGTGTATCTCGGCGACCAGCTCGGCGTCGGTGGTCAGCTCTCGACCGGCGTTATCGTGGTGCTGGGCATCCGAATCTTCTCCAACGTCGCCGCAATCCGGCGACACCTCTTCCACGCGTGAACTGATGACCGACGACATCCCACCTCCAACCGACCGCGGAAGCCGGCTCCGGGACGGCCTCACCGGTCGGCCCGGCCGAGGCCAGTTCGTGGCGGCCGCGCTGTTGGCGCTGCTCGGCTTCGCCGGCGCGGTCCAGATCCGGTTCATCCACGAGGACACCGACTACGGCGGTCGGCGCCGAGAGGAGCTGATCGAGCTGCTGGGGTCGTTGTCCGGAGCGGCCGACCGCGCCGAGAGCCAGATCGATGAGCTCGAGCGGGCGCGGACCGAGCTGTTGTCGAGCTCGCAGCGGCGCCAGGCCGCGATAGACGAGAGCCGCACCCAGCTGACGGTGCTCGGCATCTTGACCGGAACGCTGCCCGCGGTGGGACCCGGCGTCACCATCGAGATCGCCGACCCGAGCGCCGCCATCACCTCGACGACTATTCTGAACGGAGTAGAGGAGCTCCGTGACGCGGGCGCTGAGGCGATCGAGGTCAACGACAGGGTGCGCATCGTGGCCTCGACCTCCTTCACAGACGACAACGACGTCTTGGTCGTCGACGGCGTCGAGGTCCGGGCGCCGTACATCATCGACGTCATCGGCTCATCGCACACCTTGAGCGAGGCCGTTGTGTTCCCGGGAGGGTTGACCGACGAGGTCACCCGACTCGGTGGGACCGTTCAGGTCACCGAGGCGGACCGCGTCGACGTGCGCTCGTTGCACACCATCGAACGGCCTGAGTACGCTCAGCCGACCGGCGGCTGACGAGATGAAGGAGTCCATGTGAATCCCCAGGACCTGAAGTACACCGCAGAGCATGAGTGGGTGAAGGAGGTCGGGGACGACGCCGTCCGGATCGGGATCACCGACTTCGCCCAAGACGCACTAGGCGACATCGTCTACGTGAACCTGCCGGAGGTGGGTCAAGACGTCGAGGCCGGCTCGGCGATGGGTGAGCTGGAGTCGACCAAGAGCGTGAGCGACCTCTTCGCCCCGGTCTCCGGCACCGTGTCAGCGCGGAACGACGCCCTCGACAGCAACCCCGAGCTGTGCAACAGCGACCCGTACGGCGCCGGCTGGATCGTCGAGATCAGGCCGTCGGAGCCGTCCCAGGCTGACCGGCTATTGACTGCACATGAGTACGGCACCACGATAACCTCCAACTAAGGGGCCGACAGCCCCCAATCGTCCACCCACGAGCGCGTCCGGACCGCGCGAGGAGGCAGCCATGCCGTTCTGCACCGAATGCGGCCACCAGAACCCGGAGAGTTCCCGCTTTTGTGCGCAGTGCGGGCATCGCCTCGTCGCCGGGGACAAGCCAGCCGAGTCGACGACGACGTTGAACTTCGGTGCACCGGACCGAGGCGAGGCCGAGGCGGATAGCCGCCTCTCACCGGCCGAGGAGGCTGCCGTCGAGGCGCTCCCGCAGGGCAGTGCGCTGCTCGTCGTCCAGCACGGACCCAGTGCCGGTAGCCGGTTCCTGCTCGACAGCGACGAGGTGTCGGCGGGTCGTCACCCTGACAGCGAGATCTTCCTCGACGACGTGACGGTGAGCCGGCGGCACGCCGTCTTTCGTCGTACGTCGGATGGTTATCAGGTCGCCGATGTCGGCAGCCTGAACGGCACCTATGTCAACCGGGATCGCATCGAGGAGGTGCTGCTTTCGGGTGGCGACGAGGTGCAGATCGGCAAGTACCGGCTGGTCTACTTCAGCAGCTCACAAGGCAGTGGCGCGTGACCGCAGCCGCACCTGCGGGCAACAGACGCGGCCGGATGAGCATCGGGGAGGTGCTCAGCCAGCTGCGGGCAGACTTTCCCGATGCCAGCATCTCCAAGATCAGGTTCTTGGAGGCGGCTGGTCTGATCGAGCCTGAGCGCACGTCGTCGGGCTACCGCAAGTTCTCCTACGCCGACCTGGATCGGCTGCGCTACATCTTGTCCCAGCAGCGGGACCACTACTACCCGCTGAAGGTGATCCGCGAACACCTCGATGCTATGGAGCGTGGCCTCGAACCGCCGGCCGCTGCCGGCGAGGCGCCGCGGGCGCCCCGCGCCATTCGCGCCGTTGCGGATGTGCCCGATGCAGCCGAGTTCGCCGCTTCCCCTGCTTCGGACCTGCGGATGTCTCGGCCAGAGCTGATCTCCAACTCGGGTCTGACCGAGGACCAGCTCTCCCAGCTCATCGGTTTCGGGCTGGTCAAGTTCCGGCCCGGCACCGAGTACTTCGACGCGGACGCACTGGTGGTGGCGTCCACCGTGGCCGAGATGGCGTCGTTCGGCCTCGAGCCTCGCCACATTCGCGCGTTCAAGGCGGCAGCAGACCGAGAGGTCGGCCTGATCGAGCAGGTCGTCAGCCCGCTGGCCCGTCAGCGCGACGAGCGGGCACAAGCCAAAGCGGTGGAGATGGTGGCCGAGCTCGGCGCACTCTCGGTGCGCCTGCACGCTGCGTTGGTGAAGACGGGACTCCGCAGCCGGCGCTGAGCGGATGCGCGGACCTGGTGCGGCCGGGTAGGCTGGAGAAGTGCGCGAGGTTGATGTCGTAGGAGTCCGGGTGGAGATGCCGTCCAACCAGCCGATCGTGCTGTTGCGTGAATCCTCAGGCGAGCGCTACCTGCCTATCTGGGTCGGTGCCGTCGAAGCGACGGCGATCGCGTTCGCCCAGCAAGGAGTCGTACCGCCTCGGCCGATGACCCACGACCTGCTCAGAGACCTGCTCAAGGCGACCGGTAACGAGCTCACCGAGGTCCAGATCACCGAGGTCAAGGACGGGGTGTACTACGCGAACCTCGTGCTAGGTGGGGGGATCGAGGTCAGCGCCCGACCCTCGGACTCGATCGCGTTGGCGCTACGCACCGGCAGCCGCATCGTGTGCAGCGAGGACGTGTTGGCCGAAGCCGGGCTCGCGGTGCCTGGCGACCAGGAGGAAGAGGTCGAGAAGTTCCGGGAGTTCCTCAACCAGATCACCCCGGGAGACTTCGACGCGGGACAGGGTGAAGAGCCACCCCGCGATGTACTCTAAACCTCTACTTGAGATTTAGAGACACGCGGTGCAGAAGTTGCCTGGTTGATTGACCCGCACCGGTGCGTCGCCGTACCGTCAAAGAAGATCCTCGCTGTAACTTCACCGGTGTGTCTCGGTGTCGTGTCCACGGTGAGCGAACACGACGGGACCCAAACGGAGGTCGCAGTGGCTGGTGACAACGACATCGTGGCGGCAACGACTGCCGCGATAAACCAACAGGCTGCATCGGCCAGAGCCCAGGCTGGTGTCGGGGGGCAGGGCCTGCTCTTCGATGACGATCTCGCGCCCCACCCCGACGACGTCGGCTACCGGGGGCCGATAGCGTGCAGCGCGGCGGGGATCACCTACCGGCAACTCGACTACTGGGCGCGTACCGACTTGGTCCAGCCGACGGTGCGTACTGCTGGTGGGTCCGGCACCCAACGTCTGTACTCATTCCGCGACATCTTGTTGTTGAAGGTGATCAAGCGGCTGCTCGATGCTGGAGTGTCACTTCAACAGATCCGGGCCGCCGTCCACCACCTCCGCGAGCGGGGGACGGACGACCTGACCGGTGTCACCTTGATGAGCGACGGGGCCAGCGTCTACGAGTGCCGCTCGCCCGACGAGGTCATCGACCTGCTCCAAGGCGGCCAGGGTGTGTTCGGGATCGCGATCGGGGGTGTCTGGCGCGAGATCGAAGGTTCCCTGTCCGACCTGCCCAGCGAGCGCGCGGGACGCGACGTCAGCGATGACTCCTCCGACGAGCTGGCGGCGCGACGCAAGACGCGGCTGAGTGTGTGAGCGGCTGCGCAAGGGTTCACAACAGTGCCGGGCTGTGGTAGACAGGTGGGGCCGGGTCGCGCGCAGATCGTCACCTGAGCGCCATCCCCCTTTTCCCTGCCCAAGGAGAAATGCTGCATGCAGCGCAAATCCTTCACACTTGTCACGGCCGTCGCAGTGGCGGCCTTTTTGGCGCCTGGCGCCGGTGCCGCGACCACCGACACTTCCGAGTCGCAAGAGAGTCAGACGTCCCAGACTTCCGCACCGACCGAGAGCAAGCCCGCCGCCAGCGGGGCCGTGGCGGACGGTCCGTTGGCACTGCGCGGCGCTGCCGCGGCGGCGTACCGCCTGCCGGCCGACGTCGAGCGGGTCTGGAGGGCCAGTTATCCCGATGGCACAACGCAGACGCGCTATCAGCAAGTCGTCAACGGCGCTGAGGTGCTCGGCGGTCAGGTGACGGTGTTCCGCAACGCGGCTGGTGAGACGACATCCGTCGTCGGCGCACACTTCCGTGGCCTGGAGCCGACCAACTCCGTTCGCCTGTCCGGCGCCGACGCGCGCGCCAAGGCCGTGCGCACGGTCGGTGAAAGGGGCACGCGCTCCTCGACGCTCCGCCTCGACCCGCGTGACGGTCGGCTGTACTACGAGGTCGAGACCCAGCGGTTCGCGCACCGTTGGATCCAGTGGATCGACGCGACTAGCGGCGAGATCGACAACACCTACGACGCGGTGGCGGAAGGTGAGGGCGTCGGCGTGAAGGGCGACCGCAAGACCATCGACACCACGCAGGCCAACGGTGTCTGGCAGCTGCTGTCCGCCGACGGTCGGCAGAAGACGTACGACGCCAAGAACGGCACGACGTTGCCCGGCGACGTCATGACCGATGCGGACAACGTGTGGGACCTGCAGCTGCCGGGCAGCCCAAGCCCGAGCCAGCCGCCCGGTGTCGACGCGCACTACTACGCGAACGTCGTCGACGACTTCTACGGCGACATCTTCAGCCGCAACAGCATCGACGACGCCGGGATGCAGATCATCTCGACCGTGCACTTCGACGTCGGGTACTGCAACGCGTTCTGGAACGGTGAGCAGATGACCTACGGCGACGGCGACGGCACTGCCTGTCTGCCGCTGTCGGGCGGTCTCGACGTCGTCAGCCATGAGTTGACCCACGGCGTCACCGAGTTCACCTCCGGGCTCATCTACGAGAACGAGTCCGGGGCCCTCAACGAGGCGTTCAGCGACATGATGGGCAACACCGCCGAGTTCTACGCCGACCGCAACGGCCTCGACCCGGCCGCCGAGCCGGATTGGCTCATCGGCGAGGACGTCATCCCCGCCGGAGTGTACGGCGGCGCCGAGGCAGGCTTCCGCAACATGGGCGACCCGCGCGCAGACGGTGACCCGGACCACTACTCGGAGCTCTACACCGGCCCCAGAGACAACGGCGGCGTGCACAGCAACAGCGGGATCCCCAATCACGCCTACTACCTCGCGGTCAACGGTGGCCGCAACGCGGGCTGCGACAACGTCGCGTCCAGCGGACACCGGCACGCCACCGACTGCTCCGTCCAGGTGAAGGGGATCGGGCTGGACAGAACCCAGCAGATCTTCTACAAGGGCTTCACCAGCCTCACTGAGTACGCCAACATGTGCGACGCGCGCAGCGCCACCATGGCCGTATCAGGACGCAGCAAGAAGACCATCAACGCCGCCTGGGCGGCCGTCGGGGTCAAGGCTGGCTGCGCGCCCGGTATCCCGCCGCCGCCCCCGTGCGTCAGTGACGCAAACGCGCAGATCCCGTTCGAGTCGCCGCACCCGTACGGCAACAACGGCGACTGCACGTGGACGTACGACAACGGCCAGGCCGGGTTCCGGTTCCACTTCGACCTGCTCGAGACCGAGGCCACCTACGACTACGTCTACGTCTACGACGCCAACGGCAACCAGTTGGCGCGTTACGACGGCCCGCATCCCTTGGGGCAGACGTCGCCGTGCATCACCACTCAGGTCGGTTCGGTACGGCTCACCACCGATCCCGCCGTCATCGACCAGGGCTTCCGCGTGGACGCCGTGCAGCCCTGCTGACCGACTGAAGCGCCACGGCGCGGAAACAAGCGGAAATGCCCTCCCGGGCCCCTGGGAGGGCATTCCCATGACCCCGCCGTCTGTGCGGAACTCAAGAGCTAGAGGGTGAGCGGCCGTGCGCCCGGCGGGATCGGCGCCGGCAGCGTCGTCGAGCCGGTGAGGTAGGCGTCGACCCCTGCCGCCGCGGAGCGTCCCTCGGCGATCGCCCAAACGATGAGCGACTGACCGCGTCCGGCATCTCCGGCCACGAAGACGCCGGGCACCGAGGTCATGTAGTCGGGGTCCCTGGCGACGGCACCACGGTCGCTGAGCTTGGCCCCGAGCTGCCCGACGACCGTGTCGCACTCCGGACCGGTGAACCCCAGCGCCAGCAGCACCAGCTGCGCGGGGATCTCGTGCTCGCTGCCTGGCACGGGTGTCAGCCCGCCGTCACCCTGCTCGACCTCGACCATCCGCACCCTCGCTAGGTCGCCAGCCTCATCGACGACGAACTCGGTCGTCGAGACGGCATACACCCGCTCGCCGCCCTCCTCGTGCGCGGCCGAGACGCGGTAGGTCAACGGATAGGTCGGCCACGGTTGGTCGGCAGGTCGCACTTCAGCAGGTCGCGGCACGATGACCAGCTGCGTCACCGACGCGGCGCCTTGCCGGTGCGCCGTGCCGACACAGTCGGCGCCAGTGTCCCCGCCGCCGATGATGACGACGTGTTTGCCCGCTGCAGTGATCTGGTCCCGTATCTCGATGCCCTGCGAAGCGCGGTTTGCCTGCGGCAGATACTCCATGGCTTGATGGATGCCACTGTGTTCGCGGCCGGGGATCGGGAGCTCCCGCGCGATCGTGGCGCCGGTGGCGAGCACGACGGCGTCGTAGCGCTCCTTCAGCTCGGTGCCGGTGATGTCGACACCGACGTGGACACCGACGCGGAAGACAGTTCCCTCGCGGCGCATCTGGTCCAGCCGCCGGTCGAGATGCCGCTTCTCCATCTTGAACTCGGGGATGCCGTAGCGGAGCAGCCCGCCCACGTCGTCGGCGCGCTCGTAGACAGCAACGGTGTGACCCGCCCGAGTCAGCTGCTGGGCCACGGCGAGGCCGGCCGGACCGGACCCGACGACAGCGACAGTCTTGCCGGTGAGCCAGTCGACCGGGTGCGGGCGGACGTTGTCGGAGTCCCACGCCTTGTCGATGATCGCGACCTCGACGTTCTTGATCGTGACCGGATCGGCATTGATGCCGAGCACGCAGGAGGTCTCGCAGGGCGCCGGGCAGAGTCGGCCGGTGAACTCCGGGAAGTTGTTCGTCGCGTGCAGCCGCTCGATCGCGCCCTCCCAGTCGTCACGGTAGACGAGGTCGTTCCACTCCGGGATCAGGTTGCCGAGGGGGCAGCCCTCATGGCAGAACGGGATGCCGCAGTCCATGCAGCGCCCAGCCTGCTTGCCGATGATCGGCAGCAGGGCGCGCCCGACGTCGCCTGGGTAGACTTCGTTCCAGTCGTGCACCCGCTCCCGCGCGGGTCGGCGCTGGGCGACTTCAGCCGGTGTCGTCAAGAATCCACGGGGGTCAGGCATCGAGGACCCCCATCATCGCGGCGGTCGTCTCGTCCTCGCTCAGTCCGTCGCGTTCGGCCGCGGCCCTCGCCTCCAGCACCCGGCGGTAGTCACGCGGCATCACCTCGGTGAAGCGACGCCGAGCCGAGGCCCACTCGAGCGCCACGGCCTTGGCGATGGGCGAGCCGGTCTCCTCGGCGTGGCGCTGCACCATTCGGCGTACGACGGCTGCGGCCTCGTCGGTGAGCGGAGCCAGGTCGACGAGCTCGGTGTTGACCCGTCCCTCGTTCAGGTCGATCACGTGGGCGACACCACCGCTCATCCCTGCGCCGAAGTTGCGGCCGGTCGGGCCCAGGACGACAACCTGACCACCCGTCATGTACTCGCAGCCGTGGTCGCCGACGCCTTCGACGACGAGGGCGGCGCCGGAGTTGCGGACCGCGAAGCGTTCCCCGACCTGGCCGCGGATGAACACCTCTCCGCCCGTTGCGCCGTACGCGATGACGTTGCCTGCGATGATCTGGTCCTCGGCGATGAACGTGGCGTCGATATCGGGACGGACCACCACGCGGCCACCGGAGAGTCCTTTGGCGACGTAGTCGTTGGCGTCACCCTCGAGCCGCAGTGTGATGCCGCGCGGGAGGAAGGCGCCGAACGACTGCCCGGCCGAGCCGACGAACGTGAGGTCGATGAGCTCGTCGGCGAGACCCTCCGGGTGCGACTTCGTGACGTGGTGACCGAGCATCGTGCCGACGGTGCGGTTGACGTTGCGGATCGTGAGCCGGGCCCGGACAGGCTCGCCGGCGGCGATGGCGGGCCGGCACAACGCGATGAGCTCGTTGTCGAGCGCCTTGTCCAGTCCGTGACGCTGCGGCACGGTCTGGCGTCGGGCCGTCCCCTCGGGCAGGTCGGGCACGTACATGACCGGTGTGAGATCCAGCCCCGACGCCTTCCAATGGTCGACCGCTGCTCGGGTGTGGAGCAGCTCCGCCTGACCGATCGCCTCGTCGAGGGTGCGGAGACCCAGCTGCGCGAGCAGTTCGCGCACCTCCTGAGCGATGAACTCGAAGAAGGTGACGACGTGCTGCGCCTTGCCTGTGAAGCGTGTCCGCAGCACCGGGTTCTGGGTCGCGATGCCGACAGGACAGGTGTCGAGGTGGCAGACCCGCATCATCACGCACCCGGATACGACGAGCGGCGCAGTGGCGAAGCCGAACTCCTCGGCACCGAGCAGCGCGGCGATCATCACGTCCCGACCCGTCTTGAGCTGACCGTCGCACTGCACGACGATCCGGTCCCGCAGGTTGTTGAGCAGCAGGGTCTGCTGCGTCTCCGCCAGCCCGAGCTCCCACGGCCCTCCTGCGTGCTTGAGCGACGTGAGCGGGGCTGCCCCGGTGCCGCCGTCGTGGCCGGAGATGAGCACGACGTCGGCGTGCGCCTTGGAGACGCCCGCCGCGACCGTGCCGACACCGATCTCCGACACCAGTTTCACGTGGATGCGGGCCGTCGGGTTGGCGTTCTTGAGGTCGTGGATGAGCTGTGCCAGATCCTCGATGGAGTAGATGTCGTGGTGTGGCGGCGGCGAGATGAGACCCACTCCAGGGGTGGAGCGGCGGGTCTTCGCCACCCAGGGGTAGACCTTGTTCCCCGGCAGCTGTCCGCCCTCGCCGGGCTTAGCACCCTGCGCCATCTTGATCTGAATGTCGTCGGAGTTCGTGAGGTACTCGCTCGTGACGCCGAAGCGACCGGACGCCACCTGCTTGATCGCGCTGCGCCGCTCGGGGTCGTGCAGCCGGTCGGCATCCTCTCCGCCTTCGCCGGTGTTGGACTTGCCCCCGAGCCGATTCATCGCAATCGCGAGGATCTCGTGCGACTCCTGGCTGATCGACCCGTACGACATCGCGCCGGTCGAAAATCGCTTGACGATGTCCGAGGCGGGCTCGACCTCGTCGATCGGCACCGGGTCGCGCCCGTCGGCGAACCTGAAGAGACCGCGAAGCGTCATGAGGCTCTGGGACTGCTCGTCGACGAGCTGCGTGTACTGCTTGAAGATGTCGTAGCGCCCCGAGCTGGTCGAGTGCTGGAGACGGAACACCGACTCGGGGTTGAACACGTGCGGCTCGCCCTCGCGCCGCCACTGGTACTCACCGCCGATCTCGAGCTTGCGGTGGGCCGGCGGGATGCCGCCGACGGGATAGGCGCCTCGGTGTCGACGAGCCACCTCTGCGGCGAGCACGTCGAGGCCGGCCCCGCCGAGCTTCGACGTCGTCCCCGTGAAGTAGCGGTCGACCACCGAAGGAGCGAGTCCGACGGCCTCGAAGATCTGCGCCCCGGTGTACGACGCCACCGTGGAGACGCCCATCTTGCTCATCACCTTGAGCACACCCTTGCCGAGCGCCTTGACCAGGCTGCGAACGGCCTGCTCGGGCTCGACGCCGGTCAGGTGCACCTTCGAGCGCGCCAGGTCTTCGACCGACTCCATCGCCAGGTACGGATTGACGGCAGCGGCCCCGAAACCGATCAGCAGCGCGACATGGTGCACCTCGCGGACGTCACCGGCCTCCAGCACCAGACCGACCTGGGTCCGGGTCTTCTCTCTCACCAGGTGGTGGTGCACGGCGCCGGTCAGCAGCAGCGAGGGGATGGGAGCACGCTCGGCGGTCGCGTGGCGGTCGGAGAGCACGATGATGCGTGCGCCTGCGTCGATGGCGGCTGACACCTCGGCACAGATCTCGACGAGCCTGGCCCCCAGCACATCGCCGCCGCCCTCGACGTCGAACAACCCGCTTACGACGTGTGTCGCGTACCCGGGCAGGTCGCCGTCGCGGTTGATGTGGATGATCTTCGCGAGCAGGTCGTTGTCGATGACCGGGAACGGCACCACCACATGCCGGCACGATGCGGGGCCGGGGTCGAGCAGGTTGCCCTCCGGGCCGATCGACCCGGCCAGCGACGTGACGAGCTCCTCGCGGATCGCGTCGAGCGGCGGATTCGTCACCTGGGCGAAGAGTTGGCTGAAGTAGTCGAACAGCAGTCGCGGCCGGCTCGACAGCGCCGCGATCGGGCTGTCGGTGCCCATCGAGCCGATCGGTTCGGCGCCGGCTCGGGCCATCGGAGCAAGCAGCACCCGCAGCTCCTCCTCGGTGTAGCCGAACATCTGCTGCCGCCGCGTCACCGACCTGTGCGTGTGCACGATGTGTTCGCGTGTCGGCAGTTCCTCGAGCTGGATGAGCCCCGCGTGCAGCCACTCGCCGTAGGGCGCCTCGCGGGCGAGCTGGGTCTTCAACTCATCGTTCTCGACGATGCGTTTCTCGTCGACGTCGACGAGAAACATCCGGCCTGGTTGCAGCCGGCCCTTGCGGATCACCGAGCTGGGGTCGATGTCGAGCACCCCGACCTCGGAGGCGAGCACGACGAGCCCGTCGTCGGTGACCCAGTAGCGAGATGGTCGGAGCCCGTTGCGGTCGAGGACGGCGCCGATCTGGCTGCCGTCCGTGAAGACGACGCACGCGGGCCCGTCCCAAGGCTCCATGACGGTGGAGTGGAACTCGTAGAAGTCCCTGAGCGGCCCGCTCATCTCCGTGTGGTTCTCCCAGGCCTCGGGAATCATCATCAGCACCGAGTGAGGCAGCGACCGGCCGCCGAGATGCAGCAGCTCGAGCACCTCGTCGAACGACGCGGAGTCCGACGCGTCAGGGGTGCAGATCGGGAAGAGCCTGTCCAGCCTGCCGCCAGAATTCGCGGCACCGAACAGGTCGGAACGCAAGAGCGCCTCGCGTGCCCTCATCCAGTTGCGGTTGCCCTCGACGGTGTTGATCTCACCGTT
>JACCUS010000452.1 GCA_013811715.1 Nocardioidaceae bacterium | reverse complement strand
CGAGGGGCTGGCGTACCGGAAGGCCTCGGCCGTCAACTGGTGCCCGAACGACCAGACGGTGCTGGCCAACGAGCAGGTCGTCGGCGGCCGCTGCGAGCGATGTGGCGCCGAGGTCACCAAGCGCGACCTGACCCAGTGGTACTTCAAGGTGACCGACTACGCCCAGCGGTTGTTGGACGACATGGAGTCGCTGAAGGACAGCTGGCCCGACCGGGTGCTGACCATGCAGCGCAACTGGATCGGACGGTCCGAGGGCGCCCTCGTCGACTTCGTGATCGAGAGCGCCGAGGGGAGGCGCAGTGAGCCGGTGACCGTCTTCACGACCCGGCCGGACACGTTGTTCGGCGCGACGTTCTTCGTGATCGCCGCCGACGCGCCGCTGGCCGCAGAGGTGTGCGCGCCCGAGCGGCGCGAGGAGTTCGAGGTGTATCTGCGTCAGGTGCGGCGCACGACCGACATCGACCGGCTGACGGAGGGCCGGGACAAGACCGGCGTCTTCTTGGGCGTGCACGCGACCAACCCCGCGACCGCCAAGCCGATCCCGGTGTACGCCGCCGACTACGTGCTGGCCGACTACGGCACCGGCGCGATCATGGCCGTGCCTGGGCAGGACCAGCGGGACTGGGATTTCGCGGCGAACCACGAGCTGCCGATCGTGCGCACCGTCCAGCCGGGCGAAGGCTTCGACGGCGAGGCGTTCACCGGCGAAGGCCCGGCGATCAACTCCGCCAACGACGAGGTCAGCCTGGACGGCATGGACGTCGCGGCCGCTAAGTCCACCATGATCGACCACTTGCAGCGCAAGGGTCTGGGCGCTGGCACGGTCAACTTTCGGCTGCGCGACTGGCTGGTGTCGCGGCAGCGCTTCTGGGGGCCGCCGATCCCGATCATCCACTGCGGCAACTGTGGCGAGGTGCCGGTCCCCGACGACCAGCTGCCCGTCGTGCTGCCGGAGCTGAAGGGCGCGGACCTCGCTCCCAAGGGCACCTCGCCGCTGGGCGCAGCGACCGACTGGGTCAACGTGACATGCCCGAAGTGCGGTGGCGACGCCAGGCGCGACACCGACACGATGGACACGTTCGTCGACTCCTCGTGGTACTTTCTGCGCTATCCCACCCCGCACGACGCGACGCAGGCGTTCGACGTCGAGGCGGTACGTCGCTGGGGGCCAGTCGACCACTACGTCGGTGGCGTCGAGCATGCGATCCTGCATCTGCTGTACAGCCGCTTCATGACCAAGGCGCTGCACGACATGGGCTACCTGGACTTCGTCGAGCCGTTCACCGCGCTGATGAACCAGGGCGAGGTGATCAACCACGGCAAGGGTATGAGCAAGTCGATGGGCAACGGTGTCGACCTGGGCGAGCAGGTCGCGGCGTACGGCGTCGACGCCATCCGGCTGACCATGGTCTTCGCCGGCCCGCCCGAGGACGACATCGACTGGGCCGACATGGCGCCGTCCGGGTCGGTGCGGTTCCTGCAGCGCGCCTGGCGGTTGAGCGGCGACGTGACTAGCGAGCCGAGCGCCGACTTCGCCGCTGGTGATCAGGCTCTGCGCAAGGTCACCCACAAGGTGATCCGCGACGCGACGCAGCTGCTGGACGGGTACCGATTCAACGTCGTGGTCGCGCGGGTCATGGAGCTGGTCAACGCGACTCGCAAGGCGATCGACTCCGGCTGCGGCCCGGCCGACCCGGCGGTGCGCGAAGCCGCCGAGACCGCCGCGGTGATCGTGAGCCTGGTGGCGCCGTACACCGCCGAGGAGATGTGGGAGCGGTTGGGCCATCAGCCGACGGTGGCGAAGGCGGGCTGGCCGACCGCGCTGGAAGAGCTGCTGGTCGAGGACACCGTCACCTGCGTCGTGCAGGTGCAGGGCAAGGTCCGCGGCCGGCTGGCGGTGGCGCCGTCGATCGGGGCGGCCGACTTGGAGGGGCTGGCGCTGGCCGACCCGAACGTCGTACGGGCCATCGGCGACGGCACCGTCCGCCGGGTGATCGTGCGGGCGCCCAAGCTCGTCAACGTCGTCGTCGGCTGAACGCCTCGCTGCCGCAAACTCCGCGCGACAGCCGGTAGTCTCACCGGATGGCCCGATCTGTCGTCCTGGTCTCGGACTCGACGTCGGTCGGCCCCGACCTCGCCGAGCTGCTCGATGTCGTCGTCGTGCCCCTGCAGGTGGTCATCGGGGCGACTTCGTACGACGAGGGGCCGGACGTCAGCCCCGCGAACGTGGCCGCCGCCCTCAAGGAGCGGACGGCGGTCAGCACGAGCCGGCCAGCGCCGGAGGTGTTTGCGCGCACCTACGAACGCGCCGCCAAGGCTGGGGCGCAAGCCATCCTCTCGATCCACCTGTCGGGGGAGGTGTCCGGCACGTACGAGTCGGCGGAGATGGCCGCGCGGGACGCCTCCATTCCGGTTCACACCATCGACAGCCGACAGTTGGGGATGGGGACCGGCTTCGCCGTGCAAGCGGCCGCCCAGGCGCTGGACGACGGTGCGAGCGCTGAGGAAGCCGCCGAGGTGGCGAGGGTGCGGTCGGCCGCAACGACAGCGTTGTTCTACGTCGACACCCTGGAGTACCTGCGTCGCGGCGGACGGGTCGGCGCCGCCACCGCGCTGGTGGGCTCCGCGCTCGCGGTCAAGCCGCTGCTGCGGATCCAGGACGGGCGCATCGTGGCGCTGGAGAAGGTGCGTACGTCGGCCAAGGCGCTGGTGCGACTCGAGGAGCTGGCCGTCGACGCCTCCGGTGACCACTCGGTCGACATCGCGGTGTCTCATCTGGCGAACCCCGACGCGGCGGAGAGCCTGGCGGCTCGGCTGCGGGAGCGGGTGCCCAACGTGGCAGACCTGTTCGTCGACGAGGTGGGTGCCGTGATCGGGGCGCACGTCGGCCCGGGGATGCTCGCTGTCGTGGTGTCCCCGCACGGGTGAGGCCGTAGGGACGGGTACGGCGGCGGCCGCTGTCAGTTCACGCACTGAGGTCAGCCGGCGCAATTGGCGGAGCGGCGCGCGCAGCTCTTCGCCGAGCGGTAGTCGCGGGGGACATGAGTCGACCGTCTAGCCAGCACGATCGAGTGTGCCCAGACCAAAACCGGGACTGTTGCCGTCTGACGACTGGTCGTCCCCAGTGAGTCCCTGCGGCCCACTCTGTCCACAGGAGGCCGATTCGGGGTGCCGCCGGGTGGATCGCGGCTCTAGCGTCGGATCCATGTTTGGTCGGCGCTCCTCGATGGACAATGACGCGGTGGCGGCTGCCCGGCGGCGGCTGGCTGCGCTGGCGGAGCAGTTCGACGCCTCTTCGGCCTCCGCCATCGACGCCCCGGGCAGCTCCCGGGTGGGCGCCTCGGGTGGTCGAGGAGCGAGCGAGACCGGTCCACCGGACGTGCGCATTGGCCGCGTCGATGGCCAGAGCCTGGTTGGTTACCGGTCGTCGAGCATGCCCGGAGACGACCGCGAGGCTCCTGCAACGGTTCGTCGGCCCGGCCGCCACGCCGATCGGTCAGCGGTCGGACAGCTAGGGAGGTGGGGGGTCACCACCCAGCACGTGACGCTCGTGGCGCTTGTGGCGTTGGCGCTGGTCGCCCTCGCGGCTTGGTGGGTGCTTCGCTCCGTACCCGAGCCCGAGCCGGTGCAGTTCGCGAACTCCCGAAGGCTGCCCGACTCTGTCGCCGCACCCCCCATCACCCCCGCAGCCCCAATGAGCGCGGGCGCGCCACCGGTCTCGACCCCGTCCGGTGGCGCGTTCGTCACCCCCATGCCCGGGCCGCTCGTGGTCGACGTGGCCGGCAAGGTCCGCAGGCCGGGGATCGTCGAGCTGCCGGCCGGTTCTCGGGTCACCGATGCGATCAGGTCCGCCGGCGGCGTCCGACCCGGAGTCGACACCACGGCGCTGAATCTCGCCCGGCTCCTGATCGACGGCGAGCAGATCGTGGTCGGCATCGACGTCCCCACCCCTGCGTTGGTTCCGAGTCCGGTATCAACAAGCGGCGTGTCCACCAGCGCGACCATAGCGCCGGTCAACCTCAACACCGCCACCGAAGAACAGCTCGACACCCTGCCCGGCATCGGACCGGTCACTGCAGCGTCGATCTTGGCCTGGCGCACCGAGAACGGCGCTTTCACCACTGTCGCCGAACTGTTGGAGGTGTCGGGGATCGGCGATGCGACTCTCACGACATAACCTGTAGGCTGTAGAGCATGAAACCGACACGCGCCGCGATTCTCGTCCGTATCTCCGACGACCGGGCAGGAGAGGCCGCCGGCGTCGGCCGCCAGGAGAAGGACGCCCGCGCTCTAGCGGACCGCCTCGGCTGGCAGGTGGGCGAGGTCATCATCGAGAACGACGTGAGCGCCTACAAGCGCCGCACGGTGACCCTGCCGGACGGGTCAGCCGCTCTGCGCGTCGTGCGCCCAGGATTCCGGCGCCTGCTCGAGCTGCTGGCGCTCGGTCAGGTCGATGGTCTGATCGCCTACGACCTTGACCGGGTCGCTCGTGACCCCCGCGACCTAGAGGACCTCATCGACGTGGTGG
>JACCUS010000451.1 GCA_013811715.1 Nocardioidaceae bacterium | reverse complement strand
GTCTGGTAGCTGCCGGGGTGGCTGACCGTCTGACCGTTCTCGTTGAGGGTCACGCCGGTGTAGGAGTAGATGTTGGCGACGGATGCCGACCAGTAGTCCCAGCCGGGAGGCACCTCGTACTCGTCCTCCTCGCCGTACTGATTGAGGTACTTGCCCATGAACGCCGTCTCGTAGCCGTGTCCGTCGAGCCAGACCGGCAGCGTGTCCGACCCGTCCAGCGCCGAGTAACCCCCGCGGGGTGCGGTGTTGCCCTGCACACCGTTGTTGTGCGAGTACTGCCCGGTCAGCATCGAGGCGCGTGCCGGACAGCACAGCGGGTACGGCGACAGCATCTGGGTGAACGTGACGCCTTGGTCGGCGAGCAGGCGCAGCGTGTTCGGCATGTAGGGCAGGTCGTCGAGCCGCATGTCGTCGGTCGTGATGAAGACGATGTTGGGGCCCTCGGCGGGCGGGTCGACCGGCTCACCCAGGCTTGCCAGGCTCGCGAGTCCGAGCGCCGCGACCAGCGCCGCCAGCATCTCACCCGACGGCCGTCGTCGCTTCACTCGTCGTCGTCGAGGCGAGCGAGCCAGGTCGCCAACCTCTCGACCGGCGTCTCGAAGTCGGGGTTGAGGTCGACGAACTCCTGGAGTCGATCGGCGACCCAGGACAACGACACCAGCTCGTCGCCGCGACGGTCGACGAGCTCTTCGATGCCACGGTCGGTGAAGTACATCGGTCGACCGGCTACGCGAAGGCCTGGTCGAGGAGCGTCTTCAGCTCGGCCTGGTGCACCGAGAACTGGCCGCAGGCCGGGGCGGCGTACTCGGTGCGAGAGACGCGGACGAACGGCACGTCGCCGAGCTCGGGCGCCAAGTTGAGCTTCAGGTGCGGCCATGGGCCCATGTTGGCAGGCTCGTCTTGCACCCACCGGATCTCCTCGAGGTTGGGGTACTTGGCCAGCTCTGCTCTGACCTGTTCGACCGGTCGCGGGTACAGCTGCTCGAGGCGGGCGATCGCCGTGCGCGGCTGCTCGGGCTCGCGACGCGTTCGTTCGACCAAGAGGTCCCAGGTGATGCGACCGGAGCACAGCAGGAGCCGCTCGACCGCCGACGGGTCAGCCACCTCGTCGCCGATGACCGGCCGGAAGGTCCCCGCGGTGAAGTCCTCGGGCTGCGATGCGGCGTCCTTGCGTTTGAGCATCGACTTGGGGGCGAAGACGATCAGCGGCCGGTGGTCACTGCCGAGCGAGTGCTGGCGCAGCAGGTGGAAGTAGCTGGCCGGCGTCGACGGCTGTGCGACGGTGAAGGCGTCGCCCGCCGCCAACGCCATGAAGCGCTCGATCCGGGCCGAGGAGTGGTCGGGGCCTTGGCCCTCATAGCCGTGCGGCAGCAGCAGCACGACGCCGGACTGCTGTCCCCACTTCGGCTCGCCGGCGGAGATGAACTCGTCGACCACGATCTGGGCGCCGTTGACGAAGTCCCCGAACTGCGCCTCCCACAGCGTCAGCGCCTCGGGTCGGGCCACCGAGTAGCCGTACTCGAAACCCATGGCGGCGTACTCGGAGAGCAGCGAGTCGTACACGTAGAACTGTGCCTGGTCGGCGGAGAGGTTCTGCAGGGGCGTCCACTCGGCGCCGTTCACGCGGTCGATGATCGTGGCGAACCGGGACACGAACGTGCCGCGACGCGTGTCCTGCCCGGCCAGCCGGACCGGGCGGCCCTGCATCAGCAGCGAGCCGAACGCCAAGATCTCGCTCGTGCCCCAGTCGATCGGACCGTCGGTGATCGCGGCAGCCCGGCGTTGGAGCTGGGGCAGCACCTTCGGGTGCACGGTGAAGCCCTCGGGTGCGTTGACATGGGCCTCGGAGATGCGCTTGAGCACCTCTGCGGAAACGGCGGTGTCGGTGCTTCCGGTGGGCGCTCCCTTGGCCGGGTAGTCGGGGACGGTGATGTACTCGTCGGGCTGGTTCTTGGCCTCGCGGACCTCTGTGAAAACGTGCTCGAGCTGCTGCCGGTAGTCCTTCATCGCCTGCTCCGCCTCTTCGACCGTGATGTCGCCACGACCGATCAGAGCCTCGGTGTAGAGCTTGCGGACCGACCGCTTCTGCTCGATGAGGTCATACATCAGCGGCTGGGTGTACGACGGGTCGTCGCCTTCGTTGTGACCGCGTCTGCGATAGCACAGCAGGTCGATCACGACGTCCTTCTTGAAGGCCTGCCGGTACTCGAAGGCGAGTTGCGCGACTCGGATGCACGCCTCGGGGTCGTCGCCGTTGACGTGGAAGATCGGGGCCTGGACCATCCGTGCCACGTCGGTGCAGTACAACGACGAGCGCGACGCCGACGGTGAGGTGGTGAAGCCCACCTGGTTGTTGACCACGACGTGGATGGTCCCGCCGGTGCGGTAGCCGCGCAGCTGGGACAGGTTGAGCGTCTCCGCGACAACTCCTTGCCCGGCGAAGGCGGCGTCGCCGTGCACCAGCAGCGGCAGCACCGGGAATGCCTCGCCCTGGTTGAGCAGGTCCTGCTTGGCGCGGACGATGCCCTCGAGCACCGGGTCGACCGCCTCGAGGTGCGACGGGTTCGCGGCGACCGAGACCTTGATGGTGGCGCCGCTCCCGGAGCTGAACTCGCCCTCGGCCCCGAGGTGGTACTTCACGTCCCCGGAGCCCTGCACGGTGCGCGGGTCGATGTTGCCCTCGAACTCGCGGAAGATCTGCGAGTAGCTCTTTCCGACGATGTTCGCGAGCACGTTGAGGCGCCCACGATGGGCCATCCCGATCGTGACCTCGTCGAGCGAGTGCTCGGCGGCCGCCTCACAGATCTCGTCGATCAAGGGGATCGTGGTCTCTCCGCCCTCGAGGCTGAAGCGCTTCTGCCCGACGAACTTGGTCTGCAGGAAGGTCTCGAAGGCCTCGGCCTGGTTGAGCTTGTGCAGGATGCGCAGCTGCTCCTCGCGCGGGGGCTTGGTGTGCGGGCGTTCGACGCGCTCTTGGATCCAGCGCCGCTGTTCGGGGTCTTGGATGTGCATGTACTCGATGCCGGTGGTGCGGCAGTACGAGTCGCGGAGGACTCCGAGGATGTGGCGCAGCTTCATGAACCGCTTCGAGCCGAAGCTGCCGGTGGCGAACTCGCGGTCCAGATCCCACAGCGTCAGCCCGTGGGTGCTCACGTCGAGGTCGGGGTGGCTGCGCTGCTGGTACTCCAGCGGGTCGGTGTCGGCCATGATGTGGCCACGCACGCGGTAGGCGTGGATCATCTCCAGGATGCGTGCCTGCTTGCTGACCTCGTCCTCGTGGCTGGCGGAGATGTCGGCCGCCCAGCGGATCGGCTCGTAGGGGATCCGCAGCGCCCGGAAGATCTCGTCGTAGAACTCGTTCTCGCCCAGCAGCAGCCCGTGCAGCCGGCGCAGGAACTCACCGGACTGGGCACCTTGAATCACCCGGTGGTCATAGGTCGATGTCAAGGTCATGATCTTGCTGACAGCGTTGCGCGACAGCGTCTCTTCGGACGCGCCCTGGTACTCGGGGGGGAACTCCATCGCGCCGACGCCGATGATGCAGCCCTGGCCGGACATCAGACGCGGCACCGAGTGGTTGGTGCCGATGGTCCCCGGGTTGGTGAGGCTGATCGACGTGCCCTGGAAGTCCGCGAGCGTCAACTTGTTGTCGCGGGCACGGCTTACGACGTCCTCGTAGGCAGACCAGAAGGCGGCGAACGACAGCTTCTCCGCCGCCTTCACCGCCGGCACCAGCAGCTGGCGCGAGCCGTCGGGCTTCTGCACGTCGATGGCCAGCCCGAGGTTGACGTGGGCCGGCTTGACCAGGTTCGGCTTGCCGTCGACGACCTCGAAGCCGTAGTTCATCTGCGGCATCGACTCCAGCGCCTTGACGAGGGCGAAGCCGATGAGGTGGGTGAACGACACCTTCCCACCGCGGGCACGGGCAAGATGGTTGTTGATCACGACACGGTTGTCGATGAGCAGCTTGACGGGGACGGTCCGGACGCTGGTGGCGGTCGGCACGGCCAGGCTGGAGTCCATGTTGGAGACGGTTCGAGCCGATGCGCCCCGGAGCACGACGCGCTCCGGCTCGTCGGTCGCCGCTGCGGTCTCTGGCGCTGCCGGCTGGTCCTTAGGCACCGGCCGGCTCGCGGGGGTGGCGGCGCTGGACGGGGCGGGCTTGGACTCGGCGCGGG
>JACCUS010000312.1 GCA_013811715.1 Nocardioidaceae bacterium | reverse complement strand
TCCGACCAGAAGATGCCCGCGTCAGCCAGCACATCGGCGTTGAGGTCGCACAGATCCTGAAGGTAGGTGGTGGCCGACTTCATCGTGCCGATGTGGATGTAGACGCGACGAGCCATCCCCGCAGGCTATCGAGTCAGCTCTCGCGGTCGTCGTCGACCGTGCCGCGTCGAACCGCACCCGGCATGGACGCCTCGTCACGCGCGGCACGCTCTGCCGCCGCCACCGACGACCTGAGCTGGAACGGCACCGAGGTGACCATGACCCCCGGCGTGAACAGCAGCCGCCCCTTCAACCGCAAGGCACTCTGGTTGTGCAGCAACTGCTCCCACCAGCGACCGACGACGTACTCGGGGATGTAGACGGTGACGACGTCGCGCGGGCTCCTGCGACGAACGTCCCTCACATAGTCCAAGATCGGCTTGGTGATCTCCCGGTACGGCGACTCCAGCACCCGCAGCGGCACGGGGAGCCCCGCCTCGTCCCACGCTCGCAGCAGATCAGCGGTGACCTCCTCCTCGACATCGACGGTGATCGCCTCCAGCGTGTTCGGCCGGGAGGCGCGAGCGTAGGCGACCGCCCGCAACGTCGGCTTGTGCACCTTCGACACCAACACGATGGCGTGGATCCGCGACGGCAGCGACGCATCGTCGTCGGCGGCCTCCAGCTCCTGCGCGACCATGTCGTAGTGGTGCCGGATCGCCTTCATGACGAAGAACACCGCGGCCATCGCCAAGATCGCGATCCACGCCCCGGAGAGGAACTTCGTCACCAGCACGATGACCAGGACCGTCCCGGTCATCGCCAGCCCGAACGTGTTGATCGCCCTCGACCGGTGAATGCGGCGCCGCTCGGCAACGTCCACCTCGGTCCGCAGGTGCCGGGCCCAGTGCCGGATCATGCCCGCCTGGCTGACGGTGAACGAGACGAAGACCCCGATGATGTACAGCTGGATGAGCCGGGTGACCTCGGCATCGAACGCCACTATCAGCACTATGGCGAAACCGGCCAACACGATGATGCCGTTGCTGAACGCCAGCCGGTCACCGCGGCTGTGGAGCTGACGCGGCATGAACCCGTCCCTGGCCAGGATGGAGCCAAGTACTGGGAAGCCGTTGAACGCCGTGTTGGCGGCAAGCACCAAGATCAGCCCAGTGACCGCGGTGACGAAGAAGAAGCCGGGGGTGAAGTGGTCGAAGATTCCCGCCGCGAGCTGCCCGAGCACCGGATCTTGGTAGTAGTCCGGACCCACCGGCTGGCCGTTGCCATCGAGGAGTTGCCGCGCAGGGTCCTCCACCACGCGGACGTTCATCAGGTTGGCCAGGGTGAGGATGCTCATCGCCATCGCGATGGCCACTCCGCCCAGCAGCAACAGCGTGTTGGCGGCGTTACGGCCCTTCGGCTTGCGAAAGGCCGGGACCCCGTTGCTGATCGCCTCGACGCCGGTGAGCGCGGCGCAGCCGGACGAGAACGCCCGTAGCAGCAAGAAGACGAACGCAGCCGTGCCGATGCCGTCGGCGTAGGACTCCGTGGGGAGCACATCGTACTTCGCACTCGTCGCCTGTGGCAGGTCGCCAACGATGTAGCGCACGAAGCCCCACGCCGCCATCCCGAGGATGCCCACCACGAAGAGGTACGTCGGCACCGCGAACGCGGTCCCGGACTCCCGCACCCCACGAAGGTTCATCGCCATCAGGAAGAGGGTCGCCACCACCGCCACGATCACTTGATGGCCCTGGAGCGGCGCGATGGCGGTGGCGGCGTACTGGGCGGCGGAGGATATCGAGACGGCGACAGTGAGCACGTAGTCGACGAGCAGCGCGCTGGCTACCGTGATCCCGGCGGTGCCGCCGAGGTTGACCGTCGCGACCTCGTAGTCACCACCGCCGCTTTGGTAGGCGCGCACGTTCTGCCGGTACGACGCGACGACGGCCAGCATGACCACCGCCACGGCGATGCCGATCTTCCAAGAGAAGGCGTACATGGACAGCCCCGCGAGCGTCAGCATCAAGAAGATCTCGTCGGGTGCGTAGGCCACCGACGACATGGCGTCACTCGCGAAGACCGGGAAGGCGATGCGCTTCGGCAGCAGGGTCTCCCCGAGCTGCGCGCTCCGCAGCTTGCGGCCGAGCAGCAGGCGCTTGCCGAGGTCACCGATTCCCACGCTGGGATGCTAGACCACGACGCGGACCTTGCCCCTGATCCCCGCCGGTAGGCGGCTGATTGGTTCCCAGTGGGTCAGCGGGTGTTCATCTGACGCGATGTCTGGGCGGTGTAGCGTCGGACATCGAAAGCGCCGGCCGGGTTTTCTCCCGACCGGAAGGACGTCGATGAGACCGGGAAGGGCGCCGTGCATGTTGTGATCATGGGATGCGGCCGCGTGGGGTCTACTCTCGCCCGCAATCTCGAAGACCGGGGACACTCGATCTCCGTCGTCGACAGCAACCCGGACGCCTTCCGCCGACTCGGGCCGAACTTCTCCGGCACCAAGGTGACTGGGTACGGCTTCGACCAGTCGGTTCTGGAGACGGCGGGGATCAAGGAGGCCGGCGCCTTCGCGGCGGTCAGCAGCGGCGACAACTCCAACATCATCTCCGCCAGAGTCGCCCGGGAGACGTTCGGCATCGACAACGTCGTCGCCCGCATCTACGACCCCGGTCGGGCGGAGGTCTACCAGCGGCTCGGCATCCCGACGGTGGCGACTGTGCGATGGACAGCCGACCAGATCCTGCGACGGTTGCTCCCCGAGGGCTCTGAGCCGGAGTGGCGCGACCCGTCCGGTGCGATCCGGATCAGCGACCTCGATGCTCCGGGCGCCTGGGTCGGTCACGGGGTGGCCGAGCTGGAGCGAACCGGCGCCAGGGTCGCGTTCTTGACCCGCCTCGGCGAGGGAATGATGGCCGGCCCCAAGCTGGTGCTGCAAGACGGCGACCGACTCCACCTTGTCATGGCCGAGGCCGATGCCGACATGGTGAACGCCGCCGTCGCCGCCGGACCGGAGGAAGGCTGATGCGCGTCGCGATCGCTGGCGCCGGAGCGGTCGGACGCTCGGTGGCGGCAGAGCTGCTCGAGAACGGCCACGAGGTCCTGCTCATCGACAAGGACCAGCGTGCGATCCGAGCCGACAGCGTGCCTCGGGCCGAGTGGCTGCTGGCTGACGCCTGTGAGCTGTCGACCCTTGACGAGGCAGCGCTGCAGCGCTGTGACGTCGTCATCGCCTCGACGGGAGACGACAAGGTCAACCTGGTGGTCTCGCTGCTCGCCAAGACGGAGTTCGCAGTCCCGCGGACAGTAGCCCGGGTCAACCACCCTTCGAACGAGTGGCTCTTCACCGAGGCGTGGGGAGTCGACGTGTCGGTGTCGACACCTCGCATCATGTCGGCATTGGTGGAGGAGGCGGTCACCGTCGGGGACGTCGTACGGCTCTTCACGTTCCGGCAGGGCGAGGCCAACATGGTCGAGCTGACCCTGCCCGACGACTCGCCGTACGTCGGGACGCAGGTGCAGGAGGTTCCATGGCCGGGCGACACTTCGCTGTTGGCTCTGCTCCGCGAGGGGCACGTGCACACCCCTGACCCCGACGCCACGCTCGAGGCGCACGACGAGCTGCTGTTCCTCGCGACAACCGACGCCGAAGAGGACCTTGAGCGGCTCTTGGCACCGACCGAGCATCATTGAGTCGTCGCGGCACTGAGTTGTCGTGGCACTGAGCCGTCCAACGCACTGTGACGACGACGGCCGAGTCGGCGTCAGGCGCGTGGCTTGACCGTGACCGGGGTATGGTCGCGGCTGAGCAACCACGCCATCGCGGCCAGCGCGGCGATCTGGAGCGGCCAGCCCATAGCGATCTTGGCGATTCCCAGCCAGCCGGCTTCACCGGCCGCCCACAGCGGGTACTGGACGACCACCCGGACAACGCACGGCGCCGCCAGGAGCCAGGTGAGCCGTGAGCACAGGGCCACCATGTGGGCGTCTCGGTGCCATTTGGTCGGTTCCCCGGTGACACCGCCGATCATGAAGCCGACCAGCGGCCATCGCACCAGTGCCGACCCCCCGAGCACGACAGCGTAGACGGCGTTGTAGATCAGTCCCGGCAAGAACGCGTCCTCGGCCCGGCCGGAGCGCAATGCGAACACTGCCGCGATCGCGATGCCGATCATCGAGTTCACCACGAACTGTGCGGTCGAGCGTTGGGCGATCCGGATGAGGAGCAGCAGCACCGCAAGCGACCCGGAGATCACTAGCGACAGGTTGAGGTTCTGAGTGCTGATCCAGGAGATCGTGAAGCCGAGGGTGGGGATGGCGCCTTCGAGCATCCCGCGTTTACCACCCAGCGCCTTGGACAGGTGCGCTCTGACCAGTGCCTCGACCGTGCTGTGCGCGGACTCGTCGACCGGCTCCGGCATGCGTGGCGGTCTCGGGGTGGTCTCGGTCATCGGCTCAGACCCGCAGCTCGTAACGCGGGTTGTAGATGATCCGGCGTCCGTCGTGGCACGATACCCGGCCCCACGCCACCAGCGAGGCGCCCGGTGTGATCCCGGTGATCGTCCTTCGCCCCAGCCAGATGAGGGTGACCACTCCTGTCCCGTCGTACAGTGCCGCCTCCAGGGTGGGCGTACCGGCGCGTGGGGCGAGCGAGACGTTCTTGAGGTGCCCGTAGAGCGTCACCAGCTGACGGTCGGTGACGCCTTCGATGGTCTGGCATCCCTCGAACTGGCGTTCCTGCCGCAACTCGTCGGCCTCGAGCTCGGCGGGCGAAGCCGAGAACCTCTTCAGGGCTCGGCGAATCCGGTCACCCGCAACAGTGCTCATGCTTCCCACTCTAATGTTCGTCGTCCGACGCCGGGTCGAGCTGCTGGTCGATCTTTGCCGGCATGTGCAGGTGCAGCGTCTCCCGGGGCGACATCGGCCCGTCGCCGCGCACCACGATCACGTCTCTGAACGCGCTCTCCACCAGTCCGTCGGGATCGGCCTCGCCCGCGCTCTTGCCGAGGAACGAACCGCGCAGCAGCCATCGGGGACCCTCGACGCCGACGATTCGGCTGGGTTGCGTCGCCCGCCGGCCGTCAGGTGTCTGCACCGGCATGACCACCTTGACCTCGGTGCCGAACTCACCGTCCATCTCGGTGGCGGTGCCACCGCGGCGAGCCGCCTCGGCAGCGACGTCCTTGCGTACGTCGGCCCAGATCCCCTCATTGCGCGGCGCGGCGAAGACGCGCAGCTCGAGCCCGGACTCCGACCCGGCCAGCATCACCGTTGCGACCGCTCCTGTCTTCTCGTCGACCTGGAGGCGCAGCTCGAGCCCTTCTCGTCCCCTGACCACGAGTCCGCCGAGGTCGACGTACGCGTCGTCGTCCTCGTCTGCCGTCGTCTCACTGCGGTCCCAGGGACCTCGGGGGCGGTCCGTCTCGAGCTCTGCGAAGACGTCCGGCTCTTCGACGGACGCCGGATCTGTCGGTTCCGTCGGCCGCCGGCGTCGGAAGATCACGACACTTCCTCTCCTACTGATGTGGATCGTGCGGCGTACCCGCCGGTCGAGCCGTGCCCGCCCTCGCCTCGGTCCGAGCCGGGGAGTCGCTCGACCTCGACGAACCGCGCCCGTTCGAACCGCTGGAAGACCAGCTGCGCGATGCGGTCGCCGCGCCGAAGCTCGACACGCTCGGCCGGGTCGAGGTTGATCAAGACCACCTTCACCTCGCCGCGATAGCCCGCGTCGACAGTGCCGGGCGCGTTGACCAGCGACACCCCGAGCCGCGCCGCAAGCCCGGAACGAGGGTGCACAAGCGCGACAAAGCCGGCCGGCAGCGCGATGCCGATCCCGGTCGGGACCGCCGCCCGCTCCCCCGGTGCCAAGGAGACGTCGACAGTGGTGGCCAGGTCTGCCCCAGCGTCGCCAGGGTGGGCGTATGCCGGCACCGGGATCAGTGGATCGATGCGCCGAATCAGCACTTCGAGCATCGTCGTGCTGCCTCCTGACTCACGCACCTGTCGATCACGGCCTCCGCGCCCAACCCTACCGTCGCACCACATGGCAGGCTTTCCCCATGCCCGCTGCTACCCACCGCTACAGCGAGACCCTCCGGGTGCCCTGGCTGTGGTGGCCGCTCGGCGCCGGGTTCGCTGTCGTGGTCTGGTGGGTCTTCTTCGTGGCGACCCCGCCGCTGGTTGCGCTGGTCGCGGGAACGGCAGCCTTGCTGCTGGTGACGGCCGGGCTCATCCGGTACGGCGCGGCGCGGGTAACCGTTGACGACGACGGGCTGCGTGCCGGACGAGCGTTCCTGCCGTGGCCATACGTCGGCACCGCGGACGCGCTCGACGCCGACCAAACCCGCCTGGCGCTGGGGGTCGATGCCGATGCCCGGGCTTTTCTGCTGGTGCGCAGCTACTGCCGCCACTCCGTCAGGGTGGAAGTCGACGACGAGGCTGACCCCACGCCGTACTGGCTGGTCTCGACCCGGCATGCCCATGACCTGGCCGCGCACGTCAACGTGCGAACCGTGCAAGACTAGGGGGCCGTTGCTGTGAGTCCGCTGGAGGTTGGATACCCGTGAGCAAGAAGAACAAGCCCGCGAAGGAGAAGGGCGAGAAGGTTTGGAAGCTCCTGGGCACCGGCTCGGCCGTCGTTGCCGGCATCGCGGCGACGAAGGCGCTCAACGCCACCTGGAAGACAGCGACCGGGCGGCCCGCGCCCACCACTCCTGAGAGTCCTGAGATCGCCGGACGCGAGGCCATGGTCTGGGCGGCGGCCAGCGGGATGGCCATCGGGATGGCGAGGATGTACACGACGCGGCGACTGGCTAGCTACTGGGCGCGGTCGACCGGCAAGCTGCCACCGGGCATGGCGAGCGACGCCGAACTCAGTGACATCGAGAAGGTCAAGCAGGCGTAGTCCCCCGGCATGCGGACGCGGTGCCCCGCTCGGGCCCGAACTGCGGTGCCCAGAGGCCACTGTCAGGCTGCGCAGTCGCGGCAGACGAGTCGCCCGTTCTTCTGCGCGGCGAGCTGGCTGCGGTGCTGCACCAAGAAACAGGTGGAGCAGGTGAATTCGTCTGACTGCCTCGGGAGCACCTGCACCGAGAGCTCTTCGTGGGAAAGGTCGGCACCTGGCAGCTCGAACGACTCGGCGGCCTCGACCTCGTCCTCGTCGACCTTGCCGGAGTTCTTGTCGTGGCGGCGTGCCTTCAGCTCTTCGATGGAGTCCTCGTTCATCTCCTCTTCGGTTTTTCGCGGGGCGTCGTAGTCAGTGGCCATAAGGTGAGTCCCCTCAGTCGCGCAGTTCGTAGTCGTGTATTCGTCGTCATCGCGCCGGTGCACCGTCCACAACGCTTCGCACCCGGAATTTGTGCCCACCGGCGGCGCGATTGTGCCTGATTTCTCGCCGCCGCGCCAGCGAAATCGCCATTGTCTTGCCTCAAGGGGCCCGAAACCGGCGGGTTGCCGCCTCCCGATGTGTCAAGAGACACGCTGTCCAGGCCCCCTACGGGGTGGGGAAGCCGGCTTTCAGCAAGAGGTCGAACGCCTTGTCCGGAAGCAGCCTGCGGCTGGTGACGAAGGCGCGGGCGACCGGTCCGATCAGGTAGCGAGAGCGCGGCGACCGCACGGTGGATGCCTTGACGATGACGCCAGCCACCCGGCGGGGGGCCGACGCCGCGCCGGGTCGGCGTCCGTCGTACGCGCTGGCATAGGCGGCTGCCAGCCGGTGCTTGAAGTCCGCGTAGGGGCCGGTGTCGCCGTCGATGCCACTGGGGGTGAGGCCGCCGACTGCCGTACCGCCGAACTCGGTGCGTACCGGACCCGGCTGCACAACCACCACCTTCACGCCGAAGGGCGCCACCTCGAGCCGCAAGGCGTCGCTGATGGCCTCGACCGCGTGCTTACTCGCGTGGTACATGCTCCCACCGGGCAAGGTGAACCGCCCACCCATCGACGAGACATTGATGATGCGACCGCTGTGGCGTGCGCGCATGCCAGGAAGCACAAGCTGGGTCAACCGCACAAGCCCGAAGACGTTCGTCTCGAACTGACGGCGTACCTCCTCCATGGTCGCCTCCTCGACGGGCATCTGGAGCGCGTACCCGGCGTTGTTGACCAGTACGTCGAGCACACCGTACCGGGCGTGGACCGCTGCCACCGCCGCCGTCATCGAGTCCTCGTCGAGCACGTCGAGCGCCAGTGTCTGGACGCCGAGCCCCGCAAGGTCGGCCAGCGTCTCCGGTCTGCGGGCGGAGGCGTATACGGTCCAGCCGGCCTCGTGGAACGCCACCGCCGTCGCCTTGCCGATGCCGGACGAGCAGCCGGTGATGAGGACGACGCGCGGGCTCATGGCTCGTCCGGCCGCTGGCCTGACACAGCCGCCACTGGCCCGTCTGCCGGGTGCCGGTCCTCCAGTGGCCAGTCGCCGAACCCTGTCTCCACCAGGAGGTCGTGGAGGCGGTCGAAAAGCGCCTCGGGGGCGGCGACCACCAGGGTCTCAGACGCCGCGGCACCCCCCAGGCCCGCCACCCGCGCTCCGGCCTCGCTGGCGATCAGGCCGCCGGCGGCCAGGTCCCACGGCTGAAGACCTCGCTCGACGTACCCGTCCAGCCGGCCGGACGCGACGAAGCACAGGTCGAGCGCCGCGGAGCCGAGCCGCCGGACGTCACGCACCCGCGGGAGCAGCCGGGCCATCTCGACGGCCTGATGCCGACGCACGTCGGCGCGGTACGCGTAGCCGGTGCCGATGAGTGCGGCGGCCACGTCCGTGCACCCGGAGACGGCAACGGCCCGGTCCCCGAGCCGCGCGCCCTCGCCCCGGACCGCGGTGAACGTCTCGCCTGAGATCGGGTTGTGCACGACCCCTGCGACCACCACGCCGCCGACCCGTGCCGCCAGCGACACCGCGAACTGCGGAATCCCATAGAGGAAGTTGACGGTCCCGTCGATGGGGTCAGCCACCCAGACGACGTCGCTGGACCCGGCCACATCGGCGCCTTCCTCGCCGACGAATCCGTCGCTTGGACGAGCGTCGAGGATGCGTTCACGAATCAGCCGCTCGGAGGCGAGGTCGACCTCGGTGACGATGTCGGTCGGGCTGGTCTTGGTGTCGGTGACCTCGATGGCTCTGGACCTGCCGGCGGCCACCACGGCACCCGCCTCCCGAACCGTCGTCTCGGCCAGCGCCAGCAGCTCTCTGTCGAGGCTCATGCCGACGCCTCGGCGAGCGCCGGCTGGCGACCCCGCGGGTTCGGGCAGCAGTGCGGCGCGCACAGGTCCCACGACGGCGCCAGTTGGCCGAGTGCCGCACGCGGGGTCGGTTGGCCGGACTCCACCGCCGCCCGTTCGATCAGCAGGTCGCGGATCATGCCCACGAACTCGGGGTGAGTGCCGGGCGCCGCCGCCCGAACGAAACCGATGCCCAGTCGATCCGCGGTGGCCGCCGCCTCGGTGTCGAGGTCGTACACGACCTCCATGTGATCGGAGACGAAGCCGATCGGCACGCAGACCACCGCCCGGGTGCCGGCTCCCCCCAACCGCTCGAGGTGGTCGTTCACGTCCGGCTGCAGCCACGGGGTGTCCGGCGCGCCGGATCGGCTGCAGTAGACGAGGTCCCACTCGTGCGCCGCCCCGGTCCTGCTCTCGACTCCGTTGGCGACGAGACCTGCCGCCGAGAGGTGCTGCGCGACGTAGGCGCCGCCGTCCGGTCCGGAGGTTTCGGCCATCGCGGTGGGGATGGAGTGGGTCACGAAGACGAGTCGCGCCTGACGTCGCTCGCCCGCCGGCAGCTGCTCCAACGCCGTACAGGTCGTCTCTACGAAGGACGAGACGAAGCCGCGGTGGTTGAAGTAGTGGCGCAGCCGGTCGACTCGTGGGGGGCTCGCCGGCGCGCCGACCGCGTCGTACAGGTCCTCCCGATACTGGCGGCAGCCTGCGTACGACGAGTAGGCGCTGGTCACGAACGCAGCTGCGCGGGTGACGCCGTCGGCGCGCATCTGCTCGACGGAATCGGCCAGAAAAGGGTCCCAGTTGCGGTTGCCCCAGTAGATCGGGATGTCGACCCCGTGCTCGCTGAGGTCGGCCCGGGCTGCCCGGATCAGCGCGCGGCACTGGTCGTTGATCGGGCTGCGGCCACCAAAGGAGAAGTAGTGCTGGCCCACCTCCACCAGCCGCTCGCGCGGGACGCGGCGCCCACGTGTGACGTTCTCGAGGAACGGCACGACGTCGGCGGGCCGCTCCGGACCGCCGAACGACACGAGCAGCAAGGCGTCGTAAGGAGCGACGGAGACGGCCGGTGGCATGGTCCCGATTCTATGGGAAGGGCTGCTCGCCCGGTTTTGAAGAAAGCAACGAGAGATTGTCCAGAATCCTTGACACAGATCATATGGTCCTTGATTCTCCTTGTGGATAAGGCGTTCCGGCCAAGAAAGTGTCGGTGGTCTCTTCTATCGTCGATGGCATGTTCGACGAAGACGTGACCGACCTCGACGTGGAGCAGACACTGGCCGCGGCCGGTGAGGCACGCATGCTGGCGGACCGCAACGAGGCGTTCATCCTCGCGCTGGCCGCCCACTTCGCCGACCTGCACCCGGCCACCGGGGCCGGCATGGCCCGGTTGGGTAGGTCGCTGCCGGGGATGGAGCGCCCGGTCATCCTGGGCGGGGACGGCACACCGGAGGTGGCCGAGTTCGCCGCCGCCGAGCTCGGAGCCGAGCTGGAGATCTCCACCTTCGCCGCGACCCGGCTGATCGGCGACGCCCTTGAGCTGCGACACCGCCTCCCGGGACTGTGGACACGCGTTCACGCCGGTGAGGTCCGGCCGTGGATCGCCCGGAAGATCGCGGCCGCCTCCACACAACACGCATCTGAGGTCGCGGCCGCGGTCAATGCCAACGTCACCCCGTGGACCGACTCGGTCGGCTGGGCTCGGCTGGAGCCGATGGTCGCCGCAGCCATCATCGCCGCCGACTCCGACGCCGCCGAGCAGAGGGCGCGCCGCTCAGCGGAGGAGCAGGGAGTCTGGGTCAACCTTTCCAACGACCACGGGATCGGGTCGGTGTTCATCAAGTCCGAGACCCCCAACATCGTCTGGTTCGACGCCACCATCGACCGGATCGCCGACGACGTCGCCGACCAGCACGACCATAGTGGACGGCCACACCACGACTACCCTTCCACCGGCGATTGGGCGGCGTTCATGCGGCCAAGCCGGATGCAGTGTGAGTGCGGCTGCCACACCGGCCAACGAATCGACCCGGCCAGGCTGCTGCCGCCGGCCACCCTCTACCTCCACCTCAACGAAGACTCCTTCACCCGCGACGCCGACGGGGTCGCCCGGTTCGAAGGGCACGGCCCGATCACCATCGGCCAGGCACGGGACTTCCTCGCCCACTGCCACGTCACCATCAAACCCGTCATCGACCTGCACAACCAGGCTCCCGTCGACGCCTACGAGATCCCCGACCGGCTCCGCGAGGCCGTCCAGCTGCGATCACCGGCCGACGTGTTCCCCTACGCCACCAACGTGAGCCGGTCGATGGACCAAGACCACACCAAGCCCTACATCCCACCCGACGACGGCGGACCACCCGGCCAGACCAGCCTCGGCAACCTCGGCCCGCTGACCCGCCGACATCACCGGATCAAGACCCACAGCCGATGGCGGGTCAAACAACCCTTCAGCGGCATCTTCATCTGGCGATCACCCCACGACCGCTACTACCTCGTCGACCACACCGGCACCCACAAACTGCCAAGAGCCGGCTGAACAGGTGTCGCGGCCGGCGATCGATGGCTTTGACCTCCATTCTCCGGAGAGCCGCCACACCGATCGCGTCGGAACGCGTCTCTAGACTTGCGCGCATGCTGGCGCCGTACCGGAAAGTGATGGCGACCCCGGGCGCCAAGGCGTTCTCCGGCACCGGGCTGTTGGCGCGGATGCCGATCTC
>JACCUS010000308.1 GCA_013811715.1 Nocardioidaceae bacterium | reverse complement strand
AGCACGGCGCCACCTGGGTCACTACCGACCGCGGCTTCGGGCGTTTCCCTGGGTTGCGCTGGCGGACGCCGCTAGAGCCTCGGACGGGGGCATGAGTTCGCCGTACCGCGGGTCGGCATTGCTCGTCGCGGGCGCCCGGCATCTGCACTCCGGCAAGGTGCGCGACCTGTACGAGCTGTCGGAGGGACGGCTGCTGATGGTGGTGTCGGACCGGATCTCGGCCTTCGACCACGTGCTGGCCTCCGAGATCCCCGACAAGGGCGAGATCTTGACCCGGATGTCGCTGTGGTGGTTCGAGGTGCTGAGCGACATCGTCCCCAATCATGTGCTGTCCACCGACGTGCCGGCCGCCATCGCCGGACGCGCCGTGGTCTGCGAGCGGCTCGACATGCTCCCCGTCGAGTGCGTTGCGCGTGGTTATCTCGCCGGCACCGGCCTCAGTGACTACCGCGCGACCGGGGCGGTGTGCGGCGTCGAGTTGCCCGCCGGACTCGACGAGGGGTCGAGTCTGCCCGAGCCGATCTTCACCCCCGCCACCAAGGCGGCGCTCGGCGACCACGACGAGAACGTGCCGTACGACGCTGTCGCTCATGCCGTGGGCGGAGACGTGGCCGCCGAGCTGCGCAGATTGACTCTCGCCGTCTACGCCAAGGGGGAGGCGATGGCGCGCGAAGGAGGCATCCTCCTGGCCGACACCAAGCTCGAGTTCGGTCGGCGCGGCGACGGCACGGTCGTGCTGGCAGACGAGGTTCTCACCCCCGACTCCTCCCGGTTCTGGCCGGTTGACCAGTGGCAGCCGGGCCGATCGCAGCCGTCGTACGACAAGCAGCTCGTGCGCGACTGGCTGACGTCTCCCGCGTCGGGCTGGGACAAGGAGTCCGGTGAGCCGCCGCCTGCGTTGCCCGAGGCGATTGTCGAGCAGACCCGCGCCACCTATGTTGAGGCATATGCTCGCCTGACGGGCGAGACGTTCTGACCGAGCCGAGGAGGCATCGTGTTCAACCTGGCATCGCTGCTCGAAGACAGCGCCCGGGAGGCGCCGGACCGCGAGGCGGTGGTGCTCGGTGACACCCGGATGACCTATGCGCAGGTGAACGGCATGGCCTGCAAGGTGGCGAACCTGCTGGTCGCCCGCGGCCTCGGTCCCGGCGACAAGGTGGCGCTGTCGTGCCCGAATCTGCCCTACTTCCCGATCATCTACTACGGCATCCTCAAGACCGGGGCAGCCGTCGTGCCGCTGAACGTGCTGTTCAAGGGCCGCGAGGTCGGCTACCACCTTCACGACTCCGACGCGAGGGCCTACTTCTGCTTCGAGGGGACTCCGGAGCTGGCGATGGCCGAGGCCGGCTGGGCGGGGTTCGGCGACACCGACGGCTGCGAGCACTTCTTCGTGATCCCGGCCGACCCCGCGGGGCCGTCGCCGATCGAGGGGGCGGAGAGCTTCGTCGCCGCGATCGACGACCAGCCGGGGACGTTCGAGACCCGGATCACCGAGGCGACCGACACCGCCGTCATCCTCTACACCAGCGGCACGACGGGCCAGCCCAAGGGTGCCGAGCTGTCACACGCGAACATCGCCTTCAACGTGCTCACCTGCCACCGCATCTGGGAGCTGACCGCGTCCAGTCCCGACGTGCACCTGGTGGCCTTACCACTGTTCCACTCCTTCGGCCAGACCGTCCAGCTCAACGCCGGCTTCGCGATGGCGGCCACGCTCGTGTTGCTGCCCCGCTTCGACGCCGAGCAGGCGCTGGCACTCATGCAGAGCGAGAACGTCACGTTCTTCGCCGGTGTGCCAACGATGTACTGGGGGCTGCTCGGTGCGTTGGACGACGACGTCGACGTCGCCAAGATCGCCGGGAACCTGAGGCGAGCGATCGCGGGCGGCGCCTCCCTGCCGGTCGAGATCATCAAGGAGTTCAAGGACCGGTTCCGCGTGCAGATCCTGGAGGGCTATGGCCTCTCCGAGACGTCGCCGGTGGCGACTTTCAGCCCGCTGCAGCACGACCCGAGGCCGGGCTCGATCGGCACGCCGATCTGGGGCGTCGAGGTGCGGCTCATCGACGACGACTGGAAGACCGTGGAGGGTGCAGACGAGGTCGGCGAGATCGCGATCCGCGGCCACAACATCATGAAGGGCTACTACCAGCGTCCCGACGAGACCGAGGCGGTCATGCGGGACGGCTGGTTCAGATCGGGAGACCTGGCGCGGCGGGACGAGGACGGCTTCTACTACATCGTGGACCGCGCCAAGGACATGATCATCCGAGGCGGCTTCAACGTCTACCCGCGTGAGATTGAAGAGGTGCTGCTGTCGCATCCGGCGGTCTCGTTGGCCGCTGTGGTCGGCGTACCGCATGAGCGACACGGCGAGGAGATCAAGGCCTACGTGATCAAGAACGAGGACGCCGAGCTTGAGGAGGACGAGCTCGTCGAGTGGAGCAAGGAGCAGTTGGCGTCGTACAAGTACCCGCGTGTCGTGGAGTTCCGCGACGAGTTGCCGATGACCGCCACCGGAAAGATCCTCAAGCGCGAGTTGACCTAGCCGCTACACCGCGCGCTGTGGCTGAAGGTCGGCGGCGCATGCTCGGCGAGTCTTCAGCCACAAGGCAGGAGGGGCATCGCTGGCGCTGTCAGGACTAGAGTGGTGCAGCCTTGTCCTGACACCGCCTAGGAGCGAACGTGGCCCGCGTCGTCGTCGACGTCATGCTCAAGCCGGAGATCCTCGACCCGCAGGGCAAGGCCGTGCACGGAGCACTGCAGCGGCTCGGCTTCGACGGCGTCGTCGACGTGCGGCAGGGCAAGCGGTTCGAGCTCGGGTTCGCGGGCGAGGTCACCGAGGAGCGACTCGCCGAGGTGCGCAAGGCCGCCGAGACACTGCTCAGCAACCCCGTCATCGAGGACTACAACGTCTGGGTGGAGGAGCAGTAGTGCGGGTCGGCGTGGTGACCTTCCCCGGGTCGCTCGACGACGTCGATGCGCTGCGCGCAGCACGGCTCGCCGGCGCAGACGCGGTTGCGCTGTGGCACGGTGACCGCGAGCTGCGAGGGGTCGACGCCGTCGTGCTGCCGGGCGGCTTCTCGTACGGCGACTACCTGCGCTGCGGTGCGATCGCGCGCTTCGCCCCGGTCATGGCGGAGGTGGTCGACGCCGCCAAGGGCGGCCTGCCCGTGCTCGGTATCTGCAACGGCTTCCAGATCCTGTGCGAGTCCCATCTGCTGCCCGGCGCGCTGATGCGCAACGACCATCGCAGGTTCGTGTGCCGCGAACAGCGGCTGCGCATCGAGAACGCGTCGACGGCCTGGACCTCCGACTACACGACCGGCGAGGAGGTGACCATCGTGCTCAAGAACGGCGAGGGCGGGTACGTCGCCGCAGCCCCCACGCTCGACCGGCTCGAGGGGGAGGGGCTCATCGTGGCCCGCTATCTCGAGGAGAACCCGAACGGGTCGATGCGCGACATCGCCGGCATCTGCAACGAGGCGGGCAACGTGGTCGGCTTGATGCCGCACCCCGAGCACGCTGTTGAGCCCCTCTGCGGTCCCGGCCTCGACGGGCTGCCCTTCTTCACCTCGATAATGAAGGCAGCCGCGGCTGCCTGACCGAACTCTGGCCGGCCGCGCCGGGATTCGTCTGCAAGTTCGAGGGAGTTCCTTGTGGGGGTGCCGCAGACGACTCCGGATTGGCAGACGATTCCGGATTGGCAGTGGTGTGAGTCGGCTGGCGCGCTGCCTTGCTGCCGCAGCGCTAAGCCTGCCTGACGGCGTTGACGGCCCGGCTGACGTCGTCTGGGCTGAGCCGGCGATCGGCGATGTAGTAGAGCACCGAGTCACCCGGCAACGCGGTGTCCCACGGGGGGCTGACCACGATCTCGCCGCCGCAGCGGGCGGCGAGCACCGTCGAGCCGAAGGTGCTGCCCAGTGCCTGTTGGTAGTCGCCGAAGGAGGTGCCGTCCAAGGACGCGAGCAACCTCACGCTGTAGGTGTTCGCCCCACCGTGGGTCATCAGGTCGGCGTAGACGCGGGAGATGCCCGGGTCTTGCAGCTCCTCGGTGACCATCCGCGGCGAGTGCCACTGGACGCAGCGGACGTCGGAGTCGACGTACCCCAGGTTCTTGGCCCGCGCCATGTCGCGCAGGGTCACCACGGTGTGCACCTCGGGGTTGACGTGCATGGCCGCCACCGTGACCGACAACGCCTCGTTGTCGTCCCTGGCGTCGACGAGCACCCGGCCGGCACGGTCGACGCAGGCGCGTCGCAGTACGTCTTCGTCGGTCAGCTCGCCGCGCACGAACGAGACGTTGGCGAGGCTGGGCATCGGGTGCTCAGCCAGGTCGTCCCAGGCGCACAGCACGACCTGTGTGTCGCCCTCGGCGCTGAGCTCGTGCACGATGCGCTCGGTGCGGCCAGGGGTGTACCCCAGTACCGCGACATGCCCCGAGAGATCGAGGTCGTCCAGTCCCTTCATACGGCGTCCCTTCGCGTTCGAGATCTTCTCCGCCACCACCGTGAACAGGGTCGTCAACGTGATGATTCCGCCGCCGATGACGTATGCGCCGACCAGATGACCGCCCCAGGTCAGCGGGAAGAAGTCGCCGTACCCGACCGTGGCGGCGGTGACGACGAACCACCACCAGTAGTTGGCCGGGTCGGTGATCTGGTTGGCTGCCGGCTCGGCCAGCGCCATGAGCGGCCAGCTGGTGACGAAGACGACGGTGATCATGATGGCCGGCAGCGCCCAGGTGCGCACGTGTGTCATCCGGCGCATGACCACGAGAAACGTCACC
>JACCUS010000295.1 GCA_013811715.1 Nocardioidaceae bacterium | reverse complement strand
CTGACTCAGATCAGGTTGCGAGCCGGTCGCGGCCCTTGCGCCGGCGGCCGGACAGGATTGATCGCCCGGCCCGGGTCCGCATCCGCAGACGGAAGCCGTGGGTCTTGTTGCGGCGGCGATTGTTGGGTTGGAATGTGCGCTTTGTCACGGGGGACAGACTCCCAAGGTCGGCAGATGCGGTACGGCGGACGGTCGGCTCGGCAGCACCGCCCTAGCCTAGGCGACATGTCGACATATAACTTCTTGCGGGCAACTCGGCAACCCCGGAGGTGCGCCCGCCATGGACGACGGGCCCGCCGCCGACAACGGTACGTTGTGCCGGTCGCGGCGGTCAAACCAGCCGTGCGGCCAGGCCATGGCGGTCGGGGCCGAGTGGTGGCACCCGCGTGAAGACGACGCCGACACGCCGAGGAGACGCGCCGACGGGGCCATGAGTTTCAGGCTCGGCCTGTGGATGACGGCTTGTACTCTCGCCCCAATTGTTGTTAGCGTCCCGGCTCACCGAAGTTTTCCCCGCCGTACTCGTCGCGGCGCCTCGGCCGCTGAACGCCAATATGCACAGCCTGTGGACAACGGTGTGGACGCGCCCTCCAGGCTGGCAAACGAGAAGGTGAGTGGAAACTGCGATGACTCAGGTCGCCGACCTCGAACGCGCATGGGCCAAGTTGATCGAGGATCTGCCGGCCAATCATCGCGCCTGGCTCGCTTCCTCCCAACCCATCACGTTGCACGAGAACACCGCGATCGTGGCCGTTCCCGACGACTTCACCCGCAGCCAGCTCGAGACTCGGCTGCGCCCCCGGCTGGAGGGGGCGCTCAGCCACTCACTGGGCCAGCCGGTCCGCCTCGCGGTCACGGTCGACCCGGCCCTGACCGGCGGCGATACCGGCGCCGAACCAGAACCCGGCCTCGACAACCCCGAGGCGATGGCACCCGTCATCGCCGACCAGGCACCAGCAATGGCGGCCAACCTGCCGCAGACCCTGACCGGAGTCGCCCGGAGCGGGAGCACCTCGACCGCCGGTGCCCGCGATGCCCGCCTCAACCCCAAGTACGTCTTCGAGACGTTCGTCATCGGGTCCTCCAACCGCTTCGCCCACGCTGCCGCCGTCGCGGTCGCCGAGGCCCCCGGGAAGGCCTACAACCCGCTGCTCGTGTACGGCGACTCCGGGCTCGGCAAGACCCATCTGCTGCACGCGATCGGGCACTACGTCCGCAGCCTGTTCAACGGCGCCCGGGTCCGTTACGTCAGTTGCGAAGAGTTCACCAACGACTTCATCAACGCCATCCGCGACGACCGGGCCGCCGGCTTCCAGCGCCGCTACCGCGACGTCGACGTGCTGCTGATCGACGACATCCAGTTCCTGCAGGGCAAGATCCAGACCCAGGAGGAGTTCTTCCACACCTTCAACACGCTCCACAACGCCAACAAGCAGATCGTCATCACCTCCGACCGGGCGCCGAAGCGCTTCGACTCGCTGGAGGATCGGCTGCGAAACCGGTTCGAGTGGGGTCTGACCACCGACGTGATCCCTCCGGACCTCGAAACCCGGATCGCGATCCTCCGCAAGAAGGCCGCCACCGAGCGGCTCACCGCGCCGCCGGACGTGCTGGAGTTCATCGCCAGCAAGATCCAGACGAACATCCGTGAGCTTGAGGGCGCGCTGATCCGCGTCACCGCGTTCGCCAGCCTCAACCGCCAACCCGTCGACTTGACACTCGCGGAGATCGTGCTGAAGGACCTCATCCCCGAGGGTGGCGAGCCGGAGATCACCGCCGCCGTCATCATCGCCCAGACCGCCGCCTACTTCGGTCTGTCCATCGACGATCTGTGCAGCGCCAGCCGCAGCCGCGTGCTGGTGACTGGCCGGCAGATCGCCATGTACCTGTGCCGGGAGCTGACCGACCTGTCCCTGCCGAAAATCGGCCAGCAGTTCGGCGGCCGCGACCACACCACGGTCATGCACGCCGACCGCAAGATCCGCAAGCAGATGGCGGAGCGACGCAGCGTCTACAACCAGGTGCGCGAGCTCACCAACCGCATCAAGCAACAGGCGCGACAGCAGTGAAGCGGGACTCACGGGGCACCACACAACCTGGGGACAAGGCTGTGGACGCCCCGGCTCGCTCGACCGAAACGCTGTGGACCGCTGTGGACACGGCCAGTGCCCCATCCCCTGCGTCCACGTACACCGCCAGTGGCACCGCCGTCATCCACACCACGGCGCAGGTCCGAAACCGACCGTTGACCTGCCCTTTCCCCGCTCTTCCACAGTATCCACCGTTGCTATGGACACGATGGGAGAGACAACGCAACGATCCTCACCCAACTTCTCCCGGGGCAACGAGCTGGGGAAAACCGGCACCGGACACCTCCGGCCGGTCGGGGCACTCCCACCGGTCGTCGGCCGCGCATGGCAAGATTCGGGTCGACCATCCTCGGATCGTCCGAGCAGGAGGCACCGCATCGTGAAGTTCCGCGTCGACCGGGATGTGCTCGCCGAGGCCGTCGCCTGGACCGCCCGCAGCATCCCCACTCGCCCGGGCACGCTGCCACAACTGTCGGGGATCTTGGTCACCACCGGCCCGGACGGCCTCACGCTCAGCGGATTCGACTACGAGACCAGCGCGCGCGTGGTGATCCCCGCCGACGTTGCCGACGAGGGGCAGGTGCTGGTGTCCGGCCGGTTGCTGGCCGACATCGCCCGGTCGCTGCCCAACCAGCCCGTCGACGTCAACCTCGACGCGGCGAAACTCGCCCTGACGTGCGGTAGCTCGCGGTTCACCATGCAGACCATGCCGGTCGAGGACTACCCCGCCCTGCCCGACATGCCTGCCGTCACCGGCACCGTCGACGGCGACGTGTTCTCGGCGGCCGTCGCTCAGGCTGTCACCGCCGCCGGACGCGACGACATGCTGCCCGTGCTCACCGGCGTCAAGATCGAGATCGACGGCTCAACCCTGTCGCTTCTTGCCACCGACCGGTTCCGGCTCAGCCTGCGCGAGCTGCAATGGCGTCCCCACCAGTCCGACCTGTCGATCAGCGCGCTCGTGCCGGCCCGAGTGCTGGCCGACTCGGCCAAGTCGCTCACCCCGGGCTCCGAGCTCAGCATCGCCCTCGGCGGCGCCGACGGCGGCGCGGGTCTGATCGGGTTCGAGAGTACGGCGGCCGGCGGAGGTCGGCGTACGACCACCCGGTTGATCGAGGGCGCCTTTCCCAATGTGCGACAGCTGTTCCCCAGCAGCACCGAGATCAGCGCTCAGGTGGAGTTGGCGCCGCTGATCGACTCGGTCAAACGGGTGGCGCTGGTCGCCGGCCGCAACACCCCCATCCGGCTCGGGTTCGCCGAGACCATGGTGACACTCGAGGCCGGCAACGGCGAGGAGGCGCAGGCCTCGGAGTCCCTCGAGGCGGTCGTGACCGGCGGCGACGTCTCGATCGGCTTCAACCCCGCATACCTCATCGACGGACTGGGCGCGATCGGTGGCTCCCACGTCCACATCGCGATGACGCAGCCGGCCCGACCGGCCGCCTTCGCGAGCATGCCCGGCGCCGACGCTGAGCCCGATCTGGGCTTCCGGTATTTGCTCATGCCGCTGCGCATGCAAGGCTGATCGGCGCGCCCCTATGCACGACGGGCCTGAGACGAGAGGAGTCGCAATGGACATCGGGATGGTCGGTCTCGGCAAGATGGGCGGCAACATGGCCGAGCGGCTACGGCGCGGCGGGCACACCGTCGTCGGGTACGCCCGCAATCCCGAAGTCCGCGATGTCGGGAGCCTGGCAGAGCTCGTCGAGAAGCTGCCGTCGCCCAAGGTCGTGTGGGTGATGGTGCCGGCGGGCGACCCGACCCGGCAAACGGTCGCGGAGCTGAGGGATCTGCTCGGCGAGGGCGACGTCGTCGTCGACGGCGGAAACTCCCGGTGGACCGAGGACCAGACGCACAGTACAGCGCTCGCGGAGCGCGGCGTCGGCTTCGTCGACTGCGGAGTGTCCGGCGGCGTCTGGGGGCTCGACAACGGCTATGCGCTGATGTGCGGGGGAAGTGCCGACGACGTCGCCAAGGTGCAGCCGGCGTTCGACACGCTCAAGCCGGACGGTCAGTTCGGCTTCGTGCACGCAGGGAGGGTGGGCGCCGGCCACTTCTCCAAGATGGTCCACAACGGCATCGAGTACGGCCAGATGCAGGCCTACGCCGAGGGCTGGGAGCTGCTGGAGAAGGCCGAGATGGTCGACAACGTCGTCGAGGTCTACCGGTCCTGGCGCAAAGGGACCGTGATCCGGTCGTGGCTGCTCGACCTGTTGGTCGCCGCCCTTGACGAAGACACCCATCTGGACGAGATCGCCGGGTACGCCGAGGACTCCGGCGAAGGCCGCTGGACTGTCGAAGCGGGGATCGAGCACGGCGTGGCGATGCCGGCGATCACCAGCGCACTGTTCGCCCGGTTCGTGTCGCAGCAGGACGACTCACCGGCCATGAAGGCCGTCGCGGCCATGCGCAACCAGTTCGGCGGCCACGCCGTCCGGGCCGGCGGGTCCGAGCAGACGACGCCGTCGGCCGACGTCGAGCCTTGAGAGACACACCGCTGCGTGTATGTCGCCCACCTCTCGTTGACCGACTTTCGCTCCTATGCGAAGGCAGAGATCGCGCTGTCGCCAGGGGTCTCCGCCTTCCTCGGGCCCAACGGTCAGGGCAAGACCAACCTCGTCGAGGCGGTCGACTACGTGGCGACGCAGTCGTCCCACCGGGTGGCTGCTGATCAACCGCTGGTGCGGTTCGGCGCCGACCAGGCCATCGTTCGTACTGCGGTCTGCCGCGACGACCGACAGGCCCTCGTCGAGCTCGAGATCAACCCTGGCAGGTCCAACCGGGCAAGGCTCAACCGAGGAGCGGTGCCCCGGGCCAGCGAGGTGCTCGGCATCTTGCGGACCGTGCTCTTCTCCCCCGACGACCTCGACCTCGTCAAGGGCGACCCGAGCTCGCGCCGCCGTTTCCTCGACGAGCTGCTCGTCGCCCGGCAGCCGCGGTTCGCCGGGGTACGCAGCGACTACGACCGGGTGCTCCGGCAGCGCAACACCTTGTTGAAGACGGCCGGCGGGCGCGCCACCGGCCGCCGCAACGAGGGCGCGCTGGCGACGCTCGACGTCTGGGACGCACACCTGGCGCGGACCGGGGCCGAGCTGCTCGCCGCCCGCCTCGAGCTGACCGCGGCGCTCACGGCACCGGTGACCCGCGCGTACGCCGACGTGGCCGGTGCCGTCTCCCGATCAGACGGGGGGAACGAGGCCCAACTGGCCTACCGGCCCTCCGTCGACCTGGATGGCCGGGTGGTCGACAAGGCGGAGCTGACCGAGGTGCTGCTGACCGCGATCGCCGACCGGCGCGACGACGAGCTCGACCGGGGAGTCACGCTGGTCGGCCCGCATCGCGACGACCTGATCTTGACCCTCGGGCAGCTGCCGACGCGGGGTTACGCCAGCCATGGCGAGTCGTGGTCGTTCGCCTGTGCCTTGCGGCTGGCGGCCTTCGAGCTGTTGCGCTCCGACGGTGACGACCCCGTGCTCATCTTGGACGACGTGTTCGCCGAGCTCGACGACCAGCGACGCGAGCGGCTGGCAGCACTGGTGTCCGGCACCGAGCAGGTGCTGGTGACAGCGGCGGTGCCAGCCGATGTGCCCGCCGACCTGGTGACGCACCGGTTCGACGTACGAGACGGCGGGGTCGAGCATGCCTGAGAACTCCGACCCACCCGGCGACGACGAGGCGGCACAGCCGGCGCACGACTCCACCGGACTGGACCTGGCTCGATTCGTCGCGTCCGGGGCGCGGGCCGGCGATCAGGCGCCGAAACCGGCCGCCGGGCATCGTACCCGCAGAAGTGACCCGGCCCAGCTGTCGGGCGCTCATCCCGACGCCCGGGACCCACGGCTGCTGGGGCCCGCGGTCGAGGCGCTGGTGACCGACAGCGGGTGGGGCACCGAGCTGGCCGTCCACGCCGTCTTCGGCCGTTGGGACACCATCGTCGGGGCAGACGTCGCCGCCCACTGCACGCCGGAGAGCTTCTCAGACGGTCACCTCACGGTGCGCACCGACTCCACGTCGTGGGCCACCCAGTTGAAGTTGCTGGCAGCGACCGTGGTGCGCCGGCTCAACGAGGAGCTCGGCCACGACACGGTGCTGCGCATCGATGTGGTGGGACCGACCGGACCGTCCTGGCGCAAGGGGCTGCGGTCGGTCCGCGACGGCCGCGGACCACGCGACACCTACGGCTGAGCCGGCCGCCATGCGACGCCTTCTGCTGCGCCAGCCATGCTGTCCGCACCGTGGCCGGTAGTGGATTTCGCGACCCTCCGGCGTATGGGGGGCCTTCCGCCGGGTCCGGCAACGGCTGCAATACGGCGTTTCGGCCCGTTGAGCGCCGGTTCTGCCTCGATGCGGGCGCTTGCTGTGGACGGCGATGCCCGGAACCGGGCCGCGACGGCCTATACTGGACAAGACAGGAGAGGCCGCCCGGTGGCCAGGTGCATGACGTTCTCAGTCGCTTCGATCTCGAAGTCGACCAGCACCCGGCGAGCGGCCTTTGTGCTGAGTTGAAGCACATTCTCGAAAGGTTGCTGCGTGACGCCCAACGACGATCAGGTGAGCCCTCAGACCGCGGATACCGCACCAGCGCCCGAGCCGAGCCCGGTGCTGTACGACGCGTCCGCGATCACTGTCTTGGAGGGGCTGGAGGCGGTCCGCAAGCGGCCCGGCATGTACATCGGCTCCACCGGCGAGCGCGGGCTGCACCACCTCGTCTGGGAGGTCGTCGACAACTCCGTCGATGAGGCGTTGGCCGGCTACTGCGACAAGGTCGAGGTTGCCCTGCTGCCGGGGGGCGGAGTCCGGGTGGTCGACAACGGCCGCGGCATCCCGGTCGACGAGCACCCGATCGAGAAGAAGCCGGCGGTCACCGTCGTGCTGACCCAGCTGCATGCCGGCGGCAAGTTCGGCGGCGGCGGCTACAAGGTGTCCGGCGGGCTGCACGGTGTCGGCCTCAGCGTCGTCAACGCGCTCAGCGAACGGCTCGCCGTCGACATCAAGCGCGACGGCTACCGGTGGTTCCAGGAGTTCGTGTACGGCGAGCCGACCGGCCCGCTGCAGCAGTTGGAGGCGACCGACGAGACGGGGACCACCACCACCTTCTGGCCCGGCACCGCCGTCTTCGAGACCACCTGGTACTCCTTCGAGACGATCGCGAGCCGGTTCCGTGAGATGGCGTTCCTCAACAGGGGCCTCGAGATCGTGGTCCGAGACGAGCGACCCGAGCACGTCGCAGGCATCGCGGAGGCCGTCGCAGACGCCACGGTCGACGCGTCGGTCGACGGCGGCGACGACGCCATCCGCTCCGACAACCAGGGCGGGATGGAGCGGCGATTCCGGTACGAGGGCGGGCTCGTCGACTTCGTCTCCCACCTCAACTCGACCAAGGACCCGGTGCACCGCAGCATCATCGCCTTCGAGGCCGAGTGGGACGATTCGGGCATGAGCCTCGAGGTGGCGATGCAGTGGAACATGAGCTTCACCGAGTCGGTGCACACCTTCGCCAACACGATCAACACCCACGAGGGCGGCACCCACGAGGAGGGCTTCCGGTCGTCGCTGACCTCCACCGTCAACGGCTGGGCCGAGGAGTGGGGGCTGGTCAAGAAGCGCGAGGACCGACTGTCCGGCGACGACGTCCGCGAGGGCCTGACCGCGATCGTCTCGGTGAAGCTCGCCGAGCCGCAGTTCGAGGGTCAGACCAAGACCAAGCTCGGCAACACCGAGGCCAAGTCGTTCGTGCAGAAGGTGGTGTACGAGCGGCTGGGGGAGTGGTTCGAGAAGAACCCCGGCGAGGGCAAGGACATCGTCCGCAAGTCCATCGCGGCGGCCACGGCGCGCCTTGCCGCCCGCAAGGCCCGCGACCTCGCCCGCAACCGCAAGGGCCTGCTCGGGGGCGGCGGGCTGCCCGGCAAGCTCGCCGACTGCCAGTCCACCAACCCCGAGGAGTGCGAGGTCTTCGTCGTCGAGGGCGACTCGGCCGGCGGCTCGGCCAAGGGCGGGCGTGACCCGCGGGTGCAGGCGATCTTGCCGATCCGCGGCAAGATCCTCAACGTCGAGAAGGCCCGGATCGACCGGGTGCTTGCCAACACCGAGGTGCAGGCGATCATCTCCGCCCTCGGCACCGGCATCCACGACGACTTCGACCTCGCCAAGTGCCGCTACCACAAGATCGTGATGATGGCCGACGCCGACGTCGACGGCCACCACATCCGCACCCTGTTGCTGACCTTGCTGTTCCGCTTCATGAAGCCGCTGATCGAGGCCGGCTACGTCTACCTCGCCCAGCCGCCGTTGTACCGGCTGAAGTGGAACAACCCGCACCCGCACGAGTTCGTCTACTCCGACCGCGAGCGTGACGTGCTCATGGAGGCCGGTCGCGCGGCAGGCAAGAGGCTGCCGAAGGACAACGCGATCCAGCGCTACAAGGGGCTCGGGGAGATGAACGCCGACGAGCTGTGGGAGACCACGATGGACCCCGACCACCGGGTGCTCTTGCAGGTGACCCTCGACGACGCCGCCCATGCCGACGAGATCTTCTCCATCTTGATGGGAGAGGACGTCGAGCAGCGCCGCTCCTTCATCCAGCGCAACGCCAAGGACGTCCGCTTCCTCGACATCTGATGGACGGCCACCAGCGGCGAAGCCGAGGAGGCCGGCTCAACAAGCCACGTGGGCGGTTTCGACAAGCTCAACCTCCGTACGAGTAAAGGAATCAGCCGGTGACTGACGACACGACGATCTCACCCGACCAGCCGATCGGCGGCCGCATCGAGCCGGTCGAGCTGCAGACCGAGATGCAGCGCTCCTACATCGACTACGCGATGGCGGTGATCGTCGGCCGGGCCCTGCCCGACGTGCGCGACGGCCTCAAGCCGGTGCACCGGCGCGTGCTCTACGCCATGTACGACGGCGGCTACCGACCCGACCGGGGCTTCTCCAAGTGCTCCCGCGTCGTCGGTGACGTGATGGGCCAGTACCACCCGCACGGCGACTCCGCGATCTACGACGCCCTGGTGCGGCTCAGCCAGCCGTGGATGATGCGGGGGCCGCTCGTGGCCGGCCAGGGGAACTTCGGCTCACCGGGAAACGACCCCGCCGCCGCGATGCGCTACACCGAGTGCAAGCTGGCGCCGCTGGCCATGGAGATGGTGCGCGAGATCGACGAGGACACCGTCGACTTCCGGCCCAACTACGACGGCCGCAGCCAAGAGCCGCTGCTGCTTCCGGCGCGGTTCCCCAACCTGCTGGTCAACGGCTCGGCCGGCATCGCGGTCGGCATGGCGACGAACATCCCGCCGCACAACCTGCGCGAGGTGGCTGACGGGGTCCAGTGGGCGCTGGCCAACCCCGACGCGTCGCGACCCGAGCTGCTCGCCGCGTTGATGGAACGGATCCACGGACCCGACTTCCCGATGGGCGCGCTCATCGTCGGGCGGCACGGCATCGAAGAGGCCTATCGCACCGGACGAGGCTCGGTCACGATGCGCGCCGTGGTCGAGGTCGAGGAGGACGCCAAGTCCCGCACCTGCCTGTCGATCACCCAGCTGCCGTTCCAGGTCAACCCCGACAACCTGGCCTTGAAGATCGCCGAGCTTGCCGACTCGGGCAGGGTGCAGGGCATCGCCGACGTACGCGACGACTCGTCCTCGCGCACCGGACAGCGACTCGTCGTCGTGCTCAAGCGTGACGCGGTGGCGCGCGTCGTGCTCAACAACCTCTACAAGCACACCCAGCTGCAAGACAACTTCAGCTGCAACATGCTCGCCCTCGTCGACGATGTCCCCCGCACCCTCAGCCTCGACGCGTTCGTCAGCCACTGGATCGACCACCAGATCAGGGTCATCCGGCGCCGGACCCGCTACCGACTGCGCAAGGCCGAGGAGGAGGCGCACATCTACCGCGGACTGGTCAAGGCGCTCGACGCGCTCGACGAGGTCATCGCGCTGATCCGCGGCAGCCAGACCGTCGAGGAGGCCCGCAACGGGCTGATCGAGATGCTCGACATCGACGAGCTGCAGTCGCGGGCGATTCTCGACATGCAGCTGCGCAAGCTCGCCGCCTTGGAACGTCAGGCCATCGTCGACCGGCTGAGCGAGCTCGAGCGGGTGATCGCCGACCTCGAGGACATCTTGGCCAGCGAACCCCGGCAGCGCACCATCGTCAGCGAGGAGCTGGCGGTCATCGTCGACAAGTACGGCGACCAGCGCCGCAGCACGATCATCCCCGCCGACGGAGACCTGTCGATGGAGGACCTCATCCCCGACGAGGACATCGTCATCACGATCACCCGGGGCGGCTACGCCAAGCGCGCCAAGGCCGACCTCTACCGGCTGCAGCGGCGCGGCGGCAAGGGGGTCAGGGGGGCCATGCTCAAGGGCGACGACCTCGTCGAGCACTTCTTTGCCTCCACCAACCATCACTGGCTGTTGTTCTTCACCTCGGCCGGGCGTGTCTACCGCACCAAGGCCTACCACCTGCCGGAGTCCGCCCGCGACGCCAAGGGCGGTCACGTCGCCGGCCTCTTGTCGTTCCAGCCCGACGAGCAAATCGCCCAGGTGCTGGCGATCCGCGACTACGACCAGGCGCCGTACCTCGTGCTCGCGACCCGACGCGGTCTGGTGAAGAAGACCAGGCTGACGGACTACAACTCACCCCGTCAGGCCGGCGTCATCGCGATCAACTTCCGCGACGACGACGACGAGCTCATCGGCGCCGAGCTGGTGACGGCCGACGACGACCTGCTGCTGGTGTCGCGCAAGGGCCAGTCGGTCCGGTTCCGCGCCGACGACGAGCAGCTGCGGCCGATGGGGCGGGCGACCTCTGGTGTGACCGGCATGAAATTCCGCGCCGGCGACGAGCTGCTGTCCATGTCCGTGGTCGAGAGCCACGACGTCGAGGGCGATGACGTCGGGGGGGAGGCTGCCGTCCGTTACGTCTTCACCGTCACCAACGGCGGCTGGGCCAAGCGCACCCGGGTGAGCGAGTACCGCCGGCAAGGACGCGGCGGACTCGGCATCAAGGCGATGAAGCTGGCCGACGAGCGCGGCACGCTGGTGGGTGCGATGGTGGTGACCGAGACCGACGAGGTCATGGCCGTCAAGGCGAGTGGACAGGTGACACGCTCAGCCGCGGTCGGCGTACCGACCAAGGGACGTGACACCATGGGAGTCAGGTTCGTCACCGTCGGCGACGCCGACTCGGTGGTGGCGATCTCGCGGAACACCGAGCGTGAGGTCGAGGAAGTGCTCCTCGGCGGCGTCGAGGGTAACGCTGCCGAGGCAACGAACGAGACCGAACAGACCGAGACGGCAGAGAGCGAGGCTTCGGACGTCGTGGCTGACGAGTCCGCGCCCGGCACCACCGCCGAAGCGCAGAAGGACCAGGGCGAATGAGCAATCCGCGTGATGGCGGGTCGCTGGCGCCACGACGGTCGCTGGGCGAGTCCGCGACCTCGTCGGATGCCCCGACCCAGCCGGTGATGGCGCCCCCGTACGGCGCCAACCCGCAGCCGTACGCGTCGCCTGCGGAGGTGCAGCGCGGCCAGACTATGCCCGTTCCACCGCTGCCCGAGGACCACGAGGTGTCGCGCGGCAGGCAACCGAAGCAGCCGGTCAACCGCAAGGCCGAGCGCGCGAACCGGCGGGGGCTGGCGAACCGACCGCGGACGATCCGGCGCGCCAGACTGAAGTTGATGCGGGTCGACCCCTGGTCGGTGACGAAGGTGGCGCTCTTGTTGTCGATCGCGTTCGGCATCATGTGCGTGGTGGCGGTCTTCCTCATCTTCTCGGTCATGGACGCCTCGGGCCTGTGGGGACACATCAACGAGACCATCCAGGTCGTGGTCGACCAGGAGGCGGGTGAGGAGTTCGACATCACCGACTACGTCGCCATGGACCGCGTGATGGGCATCGCGATGCTCGTCGCCGCGGTCGACGTCGTGCTGATCACGGCGTTGGCCACCCTCGGCGCCTTCATCTACAACATGTCCGCCTCGCTGCTCGGCGGGATCGAGGTCACCTTGGCCGAGGACGTTCACAAGTAAGGCGGCACCGTACGTCGCGCAGCGCCGTACTGTCTGGTGCGGCGGCAGGCAGCATCGGCCCGTGTGCACCCGCACCGGAACCGCTGGGAGGCCCGTACGACTTCCCCACACGTCGGCAAACGTGCACCGAGCCCGACCGGCGGAACCCGTTTGGGGCGGTGCCGCCCGGTGGGGTAATCTGCCTCGGCAGCCGTGGCGGCGTGAGGGGCCTATAGCTCAGACGGTTAGAGCGCTTCCCTGATAAGGAAGAGGTCAGAGGTTCAAGTCCTCTTAGGCCCACCCTTCTCGCCTGCACGTTCGTGCCACCGGCCACCTTCCAGATCGCTTCCGTCGTCTTCTGACGGCTGCGTTCGACGGCTACGCGGCATCCTCGGCGGTAAGTGTGTATAGTGTGTGTTGTGGCTCGATTGAACGTCTACCTCCCGGACGAACTCGCGGCGGAGGCCAAGGAGGCCGGCTTGAACCTCTCCGCGGTGACGCAGGACGCTGTCCGGCGCTCGCTCGCGGCTCGCTCAACCGATGCGTGGCTGGCCATGCTCAGGCCGACGCGGTCTCAACGTGTAGATCACGACGACGCACTCGAGGCGCTAGACGCGGCGCGAGACGAGCCGCCGACGCGCCATGGCTGAGGCGGTGGCTGACGCCTCTGCCCTCGTCGACCTCCTGCTCGGCAACGAACTAGGTGGCGCAGTCAAGCGACGCATCGCAGGCCATGCGCTACACGCTCCGGCGCACCTTGACGCCGAGGTTCTCTCAGCCCTGGGACGGCTGCAGCGAGCCGGAAGCATCGAGCACGACGATGTCGAAACCATGCTGCACGAGCTGGCAGCAGCTCCGATCCAGCGCCATCCGGTTTCCGGCCTGCTGATTGGTGCGTGGGCCAGACGCCATCAATTGCGCCTCGCAGACGCCCTGTACGTCGAGCTGGCCATGACTCGTGGCCTGCCGCTTATCACCACCGACCGCCGCCTGCACCCTGTGCCGATCGCCGAGATCCTGGACGAGTGAAGTTGTCGGGATGCCCGGCGACGGGGGCGAGTTCGGCCTTGAACCACTCGGAGTTCTCCGCGGACGGGCCCAGCCACAGGCCGAACGCTTAGTTTGTCCGCGACCTGGTCTCAGCGCGCGTCGCCAACTCCGATCGTCGCAGCCCGGGGGAACGACGGCGGTCGCGCCCTGGCGGTCCGGCGTCTCGGGCTGCATGCTGTCGCGCTTAGTCCGGAGCGTGTACGGCCGGTACCGCGCCCGACCACCATGCGTTGCCGTCGGTGTGACGAATCCACCATCCGCTTCCGCGGTCCTCGACAGCCGCGGGCGTTGCACGCGCTGCTCGTTCCAGCAGCTCTCCCGTGAGGTTCACCCGCCGATCCTCTCACTCGTACGTGCCGGGCCGAGGTTGTCACGCCCAACAGCTCGCGGTCAACGTCGGAGGTGCTGGCAGCAAGCACGAAACGGGCCCCCTGCTCCCAGTGGCGCCGCCCTGACCAGACCGCGATACCCTGTGACGGGCGCGCCGGTTCCGACGCCGGCAGGCCCACTTCCAGACCTTAGGGGTACACGATGTTGAAGAAGATCCTCTACGCGGCCGTGGCCGGCGCCATCGCCAAGGTCGTGCTCGACAAGCTCACCGGCAGCGACAACGACGCCGAGCTGTGGGCAGAAGCGACCGACCCGGTCGAGTCCAACCGGTAGCCGACATCGGCTCCGCTCCGGCTGGGCCTCGTCGTCGCCGGCAAGCGGCCAGCTGACACGGGGACGTGGCGCAACTGGTAGCGCACCTGCTTTGCAAGCAGGGGGTTGAGGGTTCGAGTCCCTTCGTCTCCACCCTAGGTCACCTCCCCTCGCGGTTCCGACCACCTCGCCAAACATCTACCTTCTCGTAGAGGTGCTCATCGGCAAGCCCATCC
>JACCUS010000293.1 GCA_013811715.1 Nocardioidaceae bacterium | reverse complement strand
GTGGTCACCACTGCTCGATCCACGGTCCGCCGCCGCGGCTCACCGCGACCGGCGACGGCTGTTGCGGTGCGTGGCCGGTCATAGGTGTGTGCGCATCCAGTCGGCGACCCGAGCAACCGCCGGGTCGACAAAGCGCGGTTGGTCGTAGAGGTCGATGTGGTTGGAGGTCTCGAGCCACAGCAGCTCCTTGGGGCCGCTGGCCCGCTCGTACGTCGCCAGCGCCGCCTCGGGGCTGCAGAATCCGTCGGTACGGCCGTGGACGACCAGCAGTGGTGTGGGGTCGAGGAAGTCAGCGGCACCTGCCGCGTCGAAGGTCAGCAGCTCGCGGAGCGACAACCGGGTGACCTGATTGACCCATCCCGGGCTGGCCGACCGCGAGGTGCCGTAGTAGGCCCAGGGTTCTTCCCCGGCCATCGCCGCTTCCCCCTCGTACTCGGTCACGGCCGGCAGGTAGTCGATCTCGCCGGTCGTGAACTGCTGCTGCTCGGCCCGCGCGAAGCCGGCCATCGCCGCCCGGTAGGCCGGCACGCCCATCGCTTGCCGGAAGGCGGTCGGGTCGTTGAACGCGCCCGCGACCGCGGCGACGGCACCGATCCGTGGGTCGAACGCGCTGTGCCGCAGAGCGTAACCGCCACCCAGACAGATCCCCAGGCAGCCCACCCGCCGGTTGTCGACCTCGGGTTGCGCCATCAGGTAGCTCGTCGCCGCCCTCAGGTCCTCGATCTTGCCGGCGCTGTCCTCGTGCTGGCGCACCGTCCCGTCGCTCGCGCCGAAGTTGCGGTGGTCGAACGCGAGGGTGACGAAGCCCCTGGCGGTCAGAGCCTGGGCGTAACCGCACACGACCTGCTCCTTGACCCCCGTGAACGGACCGGTGAGCAGCAGAGCCGGCCACGGCGGAGCGGCCGACGGCGACGGGGTGCGCAGTACCCCGGACAGCTGCAACGAGCCTGCCGGGAAGCGGACCGGCCGGCCGGTCACGGTCTCGTTCACCCGCCCGCGGCCAAGGCGGCGTGCACCGGCTCGATGCTCAACTGCATCAGGAACAGTAACCTCTCGTCTTGGGCCAGTGGGCGCATCCGCCGGACCACCTCCGCCTCACGTTGCGCGACGTCGAGGTCGTTGCTTTCGATGACAGCCTGGACGAACGCGTCCAGGTAGCGGCGTTGCTCCCGCAAGACCGTCGGGCCGACCGGTGCGCCGTGTCCGACGTAGAGCGTGGCACTGCTGTCAAGAGCTCCGGCCAGGTCGTCCAGCGTCGTCCGCCAGGATTCGATGTTGCCGTCCGCCAGGTAGGCGTGCGCGTCGTGGTAGGCAACGTCGCCGGCGAAGACGGTGCGGTCGTCGAGCGTCCACAGAGAGTCCATGTCCGACTCACCGGGCCCGGTCTCGCGGACGCTGAAGCTCAGTCCGCCCAGTTCCACTGTGCTTCCCGACTCGACCAGCGTGTCCGGCAGGCGGCGCTGGGACGGCCACTGCGCTCCCATCATGGCACCCACGATGCCGTCCTTGAGGGCGTCGTCACGCCGGATCACGGCCGCGACGCCGGCCGTGGCCATGATGGGTTCTCCGCCGGAGGCGATGATCGCCGCGCCGGCGTAGTGGTCCGGATGCGGGTGGGTGACGAGAACGCCCGCGAGAGCCAGCCCGCTCGCGCGCACGGTCTCGCGCACCTTATGGGCGTCGGCGACGGTCAGTTGCGCGTCGACGACGACCAGCCCGCCAGGTCCGTGGACGACGTAGGAATTCACCGCCATCCCGTCACCCTCGACGCGATCGATTCGGACGTTGCCAGTGGACAGGTACGTGGTCTGGGACATGCTTGACATCCCACACCTGCGAACACCCGATGACAAGTACGCACCTTTGAGTGCCCACGAAGGAGTTGTCGTGCCACAGCCACCCATCTACCAGTGCCCCGTCGACGCGCCGGTGCAGGTCCTCGGGGGCAAGTGGAAGCTCGTCCTGCTCTTCTACCTCTTGCAAGGACCTCGGCGGAACGGGGAGCTGCGGCGGCTCGTGCCCGCGATCACCCAGAAGATGCTCACCCAGCAGCTGCGCGGCCTGGAGGCCGACGGCATTGTCGTGCGTACCGTCCACCAGCGGGTGCCGCCGTTCGTCACCTACGCCGTCGCCGCCGACGAGGCCGACCGGCTCCGCGGCGTGATCGACGCTCTGTGCGACTGGGGCCAGTACTGGTGCAGCAAGACCGGGGCGACTGTCCTCGCCGTGGACGCCCTCGCCGCGGTGCCTCGCGGTCGTACTGCTGCGGACCGCCACCTCGATCTGCACCGTGAGGTCGTCGATCACGTGGGTGCGTCGGTCGATCAGCAGCAGGTCTAGGT
>JACCUS010000061.1 GCA_013811715.1 Nocardioidaceae bacterium | reverse complement strand
CGGGCGGGCTCTCGGTACTCGCCCCACTCGGCGCGGAGCGCGTCACAGATCTCACCCAGCGACGCCTCTGCCCGGACGGCGTCGAGCATCGCCGGGATCATGTTCTCTGCGGTGCGCGAGGCCTCTGCCATCCGCGTCAACGCCGCATCGACGGCCGGCTGGTCGCGTTCTGTACGGCGAGCCGCAAGCTCCCGGACCTGTTCGACCTCGACCTCGTGCGAGACCCGCAGGATCTCCAGCGCGTGGGTCACCGACGGGGTGTGACAGTTGACGCCGACGACCAGCTTCTCGTCCTTCTCCAACGCGGTCTGGTACTGGAACGCGGCTTCGGCGATCTCGGCCATGAACCAGCCGTCCTCGATACCGCGCAGGATGCCCGCCGTCATCGGCCAGACCCCGTGCTGGGCGTCGCCCGTGCTGCGTCGTACCGCCTCGGCGAGGCCCTCGGTGTCGCCAGCGCGCAGCCCGGTGCCGCCGATCTGCAGGATCTGGTCGAAGATCGCCGCCGCCTCGGCCTCGATCTTGTCGGTGAGCGCCTCGACGTACCAGGAACCGCCGAGCGGGTCGGCGACGTTGACGACGCCGATCTCCTCCATCAGAACCTGCTGGGTGCGAAGCGCGATCTCGGCGGCCTGCTCGGACGGCAGGGCCAGCGTCTCGTCGAGGGCGTTGGTGTGCAGCGAGTTGGTGCCGCCGAGCACGGCGGACAGCGCCTCGACCGCGGTGCGTACCACGTTGTTGTACGGCTGTTGCGCCGTCAACGAGACACCCGCGGTCTGGGTGTGGAAGCGCAGCCACTGGGCCCGCTCGGTCTTGGCACCGTAGACGTCGCGCATCCAGCGAGCCCAGATGCGCCTCGCGGCGCGGAACTTGGCGATCTCCTCGAAGAAGTCGAGATGGGCGTCGAAGAAGAACGACAGGCCGGGTGCGAACCGCTCGATGTCGAGCCCGCGCGACAAGCCCAGCTCGACGTACCCGAACCCATCGGCAAGGGTGAACGCGAGCTCCTGCGCGGCGGTCGAACCTGCCTCGCGGATGTGGTAGCCGGAGACGCTGAGCGGCTTGTAGTCGGGGATGTCGTTGGCGCAGTACTCGATCAGGTCGCCGATGAGGCGCAGGTGCGGCTCGGGGGGGAACAGCCACTCCTTCTGGGCGATGTACTCCTTGAAGATGTCGGTCTGCAGGGTGCCGTTGAGCTTTCCGATGTCGGCGCCTTGCCGCTCGGCTGCCACGAGATACATGCAGAACACCGGAACGGCCGGGCCCGAGATCGTCATCGACGTAGTGACGTCCTCGAGCGCGATCTGGTCGAAGAGCGTCTGCATGTCTGCCGCGGTGTCGATCGCGACGCCGCAGTGACCGACCTCTCCCAGCGACTTCGGGTCGTCGCTGTCGCGCCCCATCAATGTCGGCATGTCGAAGGCCACCGAGAGTCCGCCACCGCCGCGGCCGAGGATCATCTTGTAGCGCTCGTTGGTCTGACTGGCGTTGCCGAAGCCGGCGAACTGCCGGATCGTCCAGGTGCGCCCGCGGTAGCCGGTCGCGTAGAGGCCGCGCGTGAACGGGAACTCCCCGGGCCAGCCGATGCGGTCGAAGTTCGGGTAGTCACTGCCCGCGGGCGGGCCGTAGGCAGGCTCCACCTCCATGCCTGACAGCGTGGTGAAGTCGGCCTCGCGGACCCGAGACTTGGCGTACCGCTCCTGCCAGCGTTCGCGGCCGGCGTCGATCGAGTCCGAGTCGCTCATCGCGCGCCTTCCAATGGCGAGGCCAGCGCCTCACCGGTTTAGTTGGACGTCCTACTAAATCCCGATCCCCAGGGTACGGCGGCGTCCCCGATCCGCCAACCCTCCCGGCGGCTCGGCGATACGCGAGCACGCCGTCACCGGGCTGCCGACGCGTCCGGTGGCGACGCAGTACCAGCGACGAAGGCCACGACAACGATGAGCAGGAAAAGCCGACCGGAGCGCAGCTGAGCGGTGTTCGTGCGCGCAACGCTACCGCGGCCCGGCCACAGCAAAGAGCCGCGACTACGGGACCTCCCCGACTCAGTCCTTGAAGTCCCCGGCCGCGATCCGGATGGGGCGCAGCAGCTCGGCCACAGCCTGCAGCTGCTCATGCCCGAGCGACCCGAGCCCGAAGTCGGCGGCCACCAGGTCGGTCGTCGCAGCGACCACCAGATCACGCCCCGAGGGGGTGATCTCCGCCAGCACGGTCCGCCCGTCGCTGGGGTGCGGTCGGCGTACGACGTGACCGGCCACATCGAGCCGATGCACGATCGACGTCACGGACGTAGGGTGCACCTGCAACCGCTCCCCCATCTTGCCCAGCGGCAGCGAGCCACGTCGCGAGAACGACAGCAGCACCAGCGCCTCGTAGCGTGCGAACGTCAGCCCGTGCGGCCGCAACAGGTCGTCGAGCTCGCCGCGCACGATCTGCTGCGCCCGCATCAGGCTGGTCACCGCCCGCATCTCGTCGACAGCCGCCCACCGCAGCCCCCACTGCCGGGCAGCCTCCTCGATCGGGTCGAAGGTGAGCGGCTCCCTGTGCCCCATCACCCGACTGTATCCGAGGACGCCTCATCCGAGGACGCCTCCTGTCGTGACTTGAGCGCGTCCAGTGTGCCCATCGACAGTCTGCAAGGCAGATCCACAGTCTGCAAGGCAAACCCGGCGGTCAGCGGACGGACTCGCGAAGGGTGGAGGCACGGGCGCGCCGCACGGCCAGGGAAGCGGCACACGTCGCGATCCCCACCAGCACTGTCACCACGACCGCCATGAGCACGCCAATGCCCTGCGCGTCCAGGGTCGCCACGACCCGTGGCGTACGGATCTCGTCCGTGAAGCCGAGGGTGACGGTCCGGACCACGATGTACTGGGCGGCCGAGCCGGCGGCGACACCAGCAAGGCCGGCGGCGCCGAGAACGACGCAGACCTCCGCGAACACGGCCCGCAGGATCTGCCGTCGCGGCACCCCCACCACCCGCAGCGACGCCGCGTCGCGCCGGCGGTTCGGCATCTGCACCGCCATGTTGACGCCGAGCCCGGCCAGCGCCAGCACGACGGCGGCGAGGGCGACCACGAGGTAGAGGTTCAGCGACAGCGCGTAGGCGTCCTGGTCCAGGACCCGCTTAGCCGCGTCCAGCTCGGTCCTGGCCGAGATGCCACGGTCGCGCAGGGCCGCCACGACGTCGCTCGGCGTGTCCGATCGCGCCAGCACGTAGACGACCGTCGACGTGTCGGGGATCGGTTGGTCTCGCGTCATCATCGTGTAGTCGATTACGAGTCCGCGCGGTTCGAGGAAGGGCATCGAGTCCGTCACCCCGACGACGTCGATGGGCAGACCCTCCAGCGAACCCGTCTCGACCAGATCGACGCCGCCCCTCGTCGCCTTGACCCTCATGTCTGCGGTCCGGCCCATGAGGACCGGACGCACAGCGGGTACGTCGGCTGGGGTGATGCCGCCGATGGTGCTCTCCCCGTCGGTGTCGAGGTCGACGACCAACGCCGAGACCCCTGAGTCGATTCCGG
>JACCUS010000258.1 GCA_013811715.1 Nocardioidaceae bacterium | reverse complement strand
CCGTGCATCGGGTCGGAGACCCAAGCCACCTCGAGCCCCGCCGCGGTGACCTTCTGCACCAGGCTCGGCAGGACGTCGCGGATCCTGCGGGCGCCCATCCGGGAGACGAACGTGAGCCGGCCCGGTTCGTTGGCGGGGTTGAGCTTGTCGGCCAACGCGACGGCCTGGTCGGGCGACGTCGTGGGCCCCAGCTTCACCCCGATCGGGTTGCGCACCTTCGACAACAGCTCGACGTGCGCGCCGTCGAGCTGGCGGGTGCGCTCCCCCACCCACAAGAAGTGGCCGGAGACGTTGTACGGCGACCCGGTGCGCGAGTCGATCCGGGTCAAGGCGTGCTCGTACTCGAGGATGAGAGCCTCGTGGCTGCTGTGGAAGTCGACCTTGTGCAGCTCCTCGGACTCTGCGCCGATCGCCCTCATGAAGTCCAGTGCCCGGTCGATGTCGCCGGCCATCTTCTCGTAGACGGCGCCGACCGGGCTGGTGCGGACGAAGTCGGTGTTCCAGGCGTGCATCTGCCGCAGGTCGGCGTACCCTCCTGACAGGAAGGCGCGGCACAGGTTGAGAGTCGCCGCCGAGGAGTTGTAGACCTGCACGAGCCGTTGCGGGTCGGGAACGCGGCTCTCCGCTGTGAAGGGGTAGCCGTTGACGGCGTCGCCGCGGTAGGCGGGCAGCTCGACACCTTCACGGACCTCGACGTCGCTGGTGCGGGGCTTGGCGTACTGTCCGGCGATCCGGCCGAGCTTGACGACGGGGACGGACGCGGCGTAGGTGAGCACGACGGCCATCTGCAGCAGCACCTGGAGCTTGGCGCGGACGTTCTCGGCGGTCAGCCCGTCGAAGGTCTCGGCGCAGTCGCCGCCATGCAGCAAGAAGGCGCGTCCGGCGGCGACCTCGGCCAGCTGTGACTTCAGGTGGTCGCACTCCCCGGCGAAGACGAGCGGCGGCATGGAGCGCAGCGTGGACACCGCCTTGTCGACGGCGCTGCGGTCCGGCCACACCGGCTGCTGGGCGGCGCCCATCTCGTGCAGCTGTTCGAGGGTCGGGATGCTCACCACTCCAGCCTAGGGCGTGTCACACGTCACCCCTACCCCCGCCCGAGGGGTCGCACCCGCACCCGCGAGGAGTCGCGAATGCACCCGCGAGGAGTCACACATGCACCGTCGAGGAGTCGCGCATGCACCCGCGAGAGGTCACACATGCGCGTGGATCAGCCGAAGAGCACCTCGGCCTCGGCGTACCGCTCCGGGTCGACGGTCTTGAGCGCGCCGGTTCCCTCGATCAGATCGACGCGCACGATGTCGGTGCCGCGCAACGCCACCATCTTCCCGAAGTCGCCGTCGTGGACGGCCGCGACGGCGTGCAGGCCGAAGCGCGTGGCGAGCCAGCGGTCGAAGGCCGTCGGTGTGCCGCCGCGCTGGATGTGCCCGAGCACGACCGCCCGCGCCTCCTTGCCGGTGCGCTTCTCGATCTCCTGCGCCAGCCGGTCGCCGATGCCGCCCAGACGTACGTGCCCGAAGGCGTCCAGCTCCCCGGCGACGGTGGCCATCGTGCCTTCGGCCGGTACGGCGCCCTCCGCCACCACGATGATCGGGGCGTACTGCAGCTGGAAGCGCCGCTCGACGAGCCCGCAGACCTTATCGATGTCGAAGGGCTGCTCGGGGATCAAGATGACGTTGGCACCCCCGGCCAGCCCGGAGTGCAACGCGATCCAACCCGCGTGGCGACCCATCACCTCGACGACGAGCACCCGATGGTGTGACTCGGCGGTGGTGTGCAGCCGGTCGATCGCCTCGGTGGCGATGTTGACAGCGGTGTCGAAGCCGAACGTGAAATCGGTCCCGCTCAGGTCGTTGTCGATGGTCTTGGGCACTCCGACGACGTTGACGCCGAGGTCGGCCAGCCGGGTCGCCACCCCGAGGGTGTCCTCACCGCCGATGGCGATGAGGGCGTCGACATCCTCGGCCCTGAGGTTGTCGGTGATCCGTTCGACGCCCCCGTCGACCATGAAGGGGTTCGTGCGCGACGATCCGAGGATGGTGCCGCCGCGAGGCAAGATGCCGCGTACCTGGGGGATGCCGAGGGCGCAGGTGTGGTTGTCGAGTGGTCCCCGCCAGCCGTCGCGGAAGCCGACGAAGTCGTGGCCGTACTCGGCGACGCCCCTTCGCACGATGGCCCGGATCACGGCATTGAGACCGGGGCAGTCGCCGCCTCCGGTCAACACTCCGACACGCATGCGCAGGCTCCCTCATCGACGTTCCGACTCGTCCAGATGCAACCCTAGCCACCGGCACGTCAGCCGGCCTCCTTCTCGGCAGCCTTGGCCTCCTTGGCCTCGGCCTTGGCGGCGGCAGCAGCCGCCTTCGCCTGCTGTTGCGCCTCCGTCTTCGCCCGCGCGGAGTACACGTCGACGTACTCCCTGCCCGACAGCTCCATGATCTCGTACATGATCTCGTCGGTGATCGAGCGCAAAACGTAGCGGTCGCCCTCTAGACCCTCGTAGCGGGAGAAGTCCAACGGCTTGCCGAAGCGAACACCCGGCCTCGCGTATCGGCCGAAGATCTTGCCCGGGGGCGCGACCACGTCGGTGTCGATCACCGCGACGGGGATCACCGGCACCTTGGCCTCCAGCGCCATCCGCGCCAGCCCGGTCTTGCCGCGGTACAGCCGCCCGTCGTGGGAGCGGGTCCCCTCCGGGTAGATGCCGAACAGGTCACCGGCCGACAACACCTTCAGCCCGGTGGTGATCGCCCCCTCTGAGGCGCGGCCGCCCGAGCGGTCGATCGGCACCTGACCGGCGCCGGAGAAGAACGTCTTCTGCAGCCACCCCTTGACGCCCGGTGAGGTGAAGTACTCGGCCTTCGCCACGAAGGTGACCCGACGCGGGATCGTCAACGGCATGAACAGCCAGTCGGAGTAGGAGAGGTGGTTGCTCGCTAGGATGGCGCCGCCTTCTTCGGGGACGTTCTCGGTCCCCTCCGTCCACGGCCGGAAGATCAGCTTGAGCACCGGACCGATGACGACCCACTTCAAGAACCAGTAGAACACCGGCGACCTCCTAGAGAAG
>JACCUS010000256.1 GCA_013811715.1 Nocardioidaceae bacterium | reverse complement strand
ACGCGTCGAGCGCCATGCACCGATCGACGCACCAGGCCCACCGACGTAGGAGGCACGGATGCCAGTAGCACTCATCACCGGCGCATCGCGCGGACTCGGCCAGGCACTCAGTCTGGCCCTGGCGCGGCGTGGCTGGTCGCTCATCGTGGATGCCCGCACCGGCGCCGATCTCGACCTGGCGGCCGAGGAGCTGCGAGACGCCGGCGCCCACCACGTGGTAGCGGTCACGGGGAGCGTTGCCGATGCCGAGCACCGGGCACGGTTGACCCAGGCGGCGCATGATGCCGGTCGCCTCGACCTGCTCGTCAACAACGCGAGCCTGCTGGGCCCGAGCCCGCAGCCGAGCCTCGCCGACTACCCCCTCGAAGTGCTCGACCAGGTCTATCGCGTCAACCTCTTCGCCCCGCTCGCCCTCGTCCAGACGCTGCTGGCCCAGCTCCGCGCGAGCAGCGGTCGCGTCATCAACGTGACCTCCGACGCGGCCGTCGAGCCGTACGACGGCTGGGGCGGCTACGGGTCGTCGAAGGCGGCCCTGGACCAGCTGACCGCGATCCTCGGCGCCGAGGAGCCCGACCTGCGCGTCTACGCCTTCGACCCCGGAGACATGCGCACGGCGATGCACCAAGAGGCTTTCCCGGGCGAGGACATCTCCGACCGGCCGCCACCCGACACGGTCGTGCCGGCGTTGCTCCGACTCGTCGACGGCGACGTCCCGAGCGGCCGCCACCGGGGCGCGACGCTGAAGGCCCATGAGGAGGTCACGTGAGTACCACGTCGCTGGTAGCGCCGCTGACCCGCTTCACGCTCCCCCCGGGCAGCGAGGCGACCGCGCCGCCAGAACGGCGGGGACTGGCGCGAGACGCCGTCCGGCTGCTGGTGGCCCGGCCTGGCGACGTACACCATGCCGTGTTCCGCGACCTCGCCGACCACCTCGAGCCCGGCGACCTCGTCGTCGTCAACACATCCGCCACCCGGCCGGCGGCGCTCGAAGGGCAGCGCCTTGACGGCCGTCGCACCCCCGTCCACGTGGCGACCGCGACCGACGACGGCAGCTGGGTGGTCGAGGTGAGGCGCGCCGACAACTCCGGCCCGGAGACGGACGTGCGCGAGGGCGAGCGCATCCAGCTAGCCGGTGGCGTCAGCCTGTTGGTGGAGTCGTCGTTTCCCAGAGGGGGCGCGCTGGGCAGTCGGCTGTGGCGCACCCGGCCGAAGCCCGAGCTCCCGTTGACGTCCTTCCTGCACGACCACGGCCGCCCCATCCGCTACGGCTACCTCTCCGAGAAATGGCCGCTCGGTGACCTGCAGACCGTGTACGCCGACGAGCCGGGCAGTGCCGAGATGCCGAGCGCGGGGCGGCCCTTCTCGCACCGGCTGCTGGTGCGGCTGATCTCCAAGGAGGTGGCGGTGGCGCCGATCGTGCTGCACGCAGGCGTATCCAGCCAGGAGAAGCACGAGCCTCCGATGCCGGAGCGGTACCGTGTGCCGGAAGCGACAGCCCGGCTGGTGAGCTCCACCAGGCAGGCGGGTCGGCGGGTGGTCGCGGTGGGCACGACCGTCGTACGGGCACTGGAGAGCGCGACGACGACCGACGGAGAGGTGACAGCGGCCACCGACTGGACCGACCTGGTGCTGGGCCCTGACCGACCGGCTCGCGCCGTGACCGGCCTGGTGACGGGGCTGCACGAGCCCGAGGCGAGCCACCTGCTGCTGCTGGAGGCGGTGGCGGGGGCCGATCTGGTGCGGCGCGCCTATGCGGAGGCGGTGGCGCAGCGGTATCTGTGGCACGAGTTCGGCGACTCGATGCTCTTCTTGCCGTAGCATCGCGGGCTACACTGCCTGGGTCGATGAACCCGACCAAAGCTTTCGCCCCCACCCCCAGAGGACGTCATCACATGGCTCGTCTCCGTAAGACCTCCGCTGCGCTGATCGGTGTCGCGGCTCTCGCGCTCGCGATCCCCGCGGCACCTGCACAAGCAGCCAACCCGATCGAGAAGCCTGCGGCTGTCTGCATCGAGCCCGGCTCCGACTCCGACGCGCAGGCCCGCGGCGCTCAGCGCACCTACGGCGACGACCATCGCGACGTCAGCCCTCGCCAGCAGCGAGCCATCGAGCGTCGTACGGACGCGATCTTGAAGAACAAGGGCGTCTCGGAGAAGAGGGCCGGGTCGGCGACCGCGACGATTCCGACCTACATCCACGTGATGTTGGACAAGGACGGCAACGGCGACGTCACCCGGCGCCAGGTCGTCCGCCAGATCGCGGTCTTGAACAACACGTTCGCCGGGGGAGAGTCCGACCAGGCTGCCAACACGGGCTTCACCTTCGATCTGGTCGACGTCGACCGCTACTACAACAACGCCTGGCACAACGACCACGCGAGCACCAAGTACCGTTCGCTGACCCGCGAGGGTGGCGCCGACGCGCTCAACATCTGGCTCGTGGACTTCAAGTACCTCGGGGTCGCGACGTTCCCGTGGGACTACGAGCGCAACGGCGACGTCGACGGCATCCGGGTGCACTACGACTCGCTGCCCGGCGGCTCGATCACCAACTACAACCTGGGTGAGACGGCGACGCACGAGGCGGGTCACTGGCTGGGCCTCTTCCACACGTTCCAGGGCGGCTGCACCGAGGAGAACGACGGCGTGGCCGACACCCCGGCGCAGAGCAGTCCCACCTTCGGCTGCCCCGAAGGCCGCGACTCCTGCGCGCTGCCGGGTCTGGATCCGATCGAGAACTACATGGACTACAGCTTCGACTCCTGCTACACGGAGTTCAGCACCGGCCAGTCCGACCGGATGTCGACGATGTTCACCGCCTACCGGTCCTGACCATCGCTCGCGAAGAGGCGGCCGCCGAGAGTGCTCCGGTGGCCGCCTCTTCGCGTGCCGGGACCTTGTTGCCATCAAGGCATGGTGGCGAAAGAAGTGGGTACGGGAAGACTTCACAGATCCGGTCGGACCACATAGGCTGCCGGAGGCGATGAACGCGGACCGGCGTTCACCCGACTACTTAAAGGACGCCAGCAGATGACCCGACTCCGCAGAAGCGCCGCAGCCGCTCTGGGCGCCACCGCCCTGGCCTTCGTCCTCGCTCCGCCGCCGGCACAGGCGATGCCCACTCCGGAGCCCGCGGGGGCGAAGGCAGAGTGCATCGAGCTCGAACCGAAGGGCGCGGCCGATGCCCGCGGCGGCGAGCGCTCACAGGGCAAAGACCACCGCGACGTGAGCCTGCGGCAGCAGCGGGCCATCGAGCGTCGTACGAACGCGATCTTGAAGGCCGAGGGCGTCACGGCCAGTGAGACCGCGACGTTGAGCGCCACGATCCCGGTGTACGTCCACGTCATGTTGGACCGCAACGGCCGCGGCAACGTCACCGCCGGCCAGATCAGCGACCAGATCGCCGTCCTGAACAAGACGTTCTCAGGTGGTGAGTCGTCGGCCGCCGCCAACACCGGCTTCACCTTCACCCTCGCCGGCACTGACCGCTACTACAACAACAACTGGCACTACGACCGGCAGAGCACCAAGTACCGGTCCCAGACCCGCCAGGGCGGGGCGAACGCGCTGAACATCTGGCTCGTCGAGTTCGACTACCTCGGCATCGCCACATTCCCGTGGGACTACAACCGCAACCCCGGCATCGACGGCATCCGGGTGCACTACGACTCGCTGCCCGGCGGCTCCATCGCGAACTACAACCTCGGCGAGACGGCGACCCACGAGGCCGGCCACTGGTTCGGGCTCTACCACACGTTCCAGGGCGGTTGCACGGCCACTAACGACGAGGTGGCCGACACCCCGGCTCAGGGCAGCGCCACCAACGGCTGCCCCGAAGGCCGCGACTCCTGCTCGCTGCCAGGCTTTGACCCGATCCACAACTACATGGACTACAGCTACGACTCGTGTTACAACCAGTTCACAGCTGACCAGTCCACCCGCTCGTCGCAGATGTTCACCGCATACCGCAGCTAGCGGCTAGAGCTCGGCCAGGCCGGGGAAGGCCTCGGGGGCTCCCCCCCAGGTCACCGCGCGCACGGCGCAGTCGGTGAGGGCCGCCGCGACCAGTTCGCGATTGGCCCCGACGGTTGCGGCGACGGCCTGTGCATACACGGCCGCCGCTCGGTCCTCGATCCGCCGCGCCAGCCGTCGAGCGCCGGCACGGCCGCCGACCTCGAACGGCAGCTGGTAGGCGGGCTCGGCCGCGGCCGGGTCGGCGTCGAGGCCGTCGATCAGCGCGGCGAGCCGGTCGCGGCGGTCGCGATGGACGAGGTACGACGCGTCGGCGGTCGCCCGGTCTGGCGACGCGGGCGCGGCCGTGGCCATGATGCCGCCGACGACGCCGTACCCGTAGAC